>NZ_JBIQDP010000001.1:304893-441040 GCF_045370945.1 Pseudobacillus sp. 179-B 2D1 NHS | reverse complement strand
GCCATTAGCTCAGTTGGTAGAGCATCTGACTTTTAATCAGAGGGTCGAAGGTTCGAGTCCTTCATGGCTCACCATTTATATGCGGGTGTGGCGGAATTGGCAGACGCACCAGACTTAGGATCTGGCGCCGCAAGGCGTGGGGGTTCGACTCCCTTCACCCGCATCATTTTTCAGGATCTTCTGTTAAGAACTGTCACGTCCTGTGACGAACACAGAAGTCAGAACATCCTGTTCAAGCGCGGAAGTAGTTCAGTGGTAGAACACCACCTTGCCAAGGTGGGGGTCGCGGGTTCGAATCCCGTCTTCCGCTCCAGCGATATTATACATTTATTTGCGCCCGTAGCTCAATTGGATAGAGCGTTTGACTACGGATCAAAAGGTTAGGGGTTCGACTCCTCTCGGGCGCGTTGTTTTTGATAATGAAAAACAATCAATCAAAGAAGTAATTTTTTGTTCTAGGTTGATTGAACATTTTCATTCATTCGATTATGGGGCCTTAGCTCAGCTGGGAGAGCGCCTGCTTTGCACGCAGGAGGTCAGCGGTTCGATCCCGCTAGGCTCCATCCATTTTAGCATTTATTTTGGCGGTGTAGCTCAGCTGGCTAGAGCGTGCGGTTCATACCCGCAAGGTCGGGGGTTCGATCCCCTCCGCCGCTATATGGAGGAATACCCAAGTCCGGCTGAAGGGGTCGGTCTCGAAAACCGATAGGCGGGTTAAACCGCGCGGGGGTTCGAATCCCCCTTCCTCCGTTCTTAGAAGTTTCTCCTCTCGGGCTAATAACTTAGATTCCGTCATGAGCCAACAGCGAGAATGGCGGTTGTAGCGAAGTGTTTACGCATCGAATTACCGATTCGGCATGTCTAGATTCGAATCCAGCTAGGCTCATTCAATTCTTTATGCGGGTGTAGTTTAATGGTAAAACCTCAGCCTTCCAAGCTGATGTCGTGAGTTCGATTCTCATCACCCGCTCCATTTACATAAATGGGCCTGTAGCTCAGCTGGTTAGAGCGCACGCCTGATAAGCGTGAGGTCGATGGTTCGAGTCCATTCAGGCCCACTTTGTTCCGCAGTAGCTCAGTGGTAGAGCAATCGGCTGTTAACCGATCGGTCGCAAGTTCGAATCTTGCCTGCGGAGTTACTTTTGTGTAAGGAAAAGGATATTCTCTGCTGTCACCACTTTTTTAAATGAAAATCCCTATTTTTCTATATAAAGAAGAAAAGAAGGGTTATTTTTATATTAAATGCGCCTTTAGCTCAGCAGGATAGAGCAGCAGCCTCCTAAGCTGCAGGTCAGAGGTTCAAATCCTCTAAGGCGCGTAAAACATTAAAAAGGTTGATATATCAGGGTTCTTTGGATTAGAAATATTCCAGAGTGTCTGACATATATCAACCTTTTTTTGGTTGGACTGTAGGACAGAAATTTGGACGTTTTTGGAACGAGAAGCTATCTTTAATGGAATTCTCTATTGTGGTTAGGAGGTTCATTATGGGGAGAGCTTATGTAAGTAAAAGAGGACGAGGAAGTAAAAAAAAATCTAGTGTAGAGAAAGTGGAAAACTATACATTAAATGAAGCGTTAGAAATATTTATTTTAGCAAAAGAAGCAGAAGGAGTCCGTTCACGTACTGTTGGGGAGTATAGAAACCACATAAAGTACCTGAAATTGTTTTTAGAAGAGTATAAGTACGAAGTAAACTTTGTTACAGACCTATCAGCAAAAATAATACGTGAATACATCCTTTATATGAAGCAAACTAAAAAGGCATATAAAGGGATTGAGAAACGGGAGAAAGAAACTCCTGGACTTTCAGTAAATACGATTAATATACGCCTTAGGACTTTAAAAACAATGTGTAACTTCTGGTTTAGAGAAAACCTTCTTTATACAAATCCTATTGCTAATATTAAACAGGTAAAAGATGACGAGCAAAAAGAGGTACAAGGCTTAAGTGATGAAGTAATTAATAAACTCTTGAGTCATTATGATACAAAAGAATACGCTCAATGGAGAGATAAAGTATTAATTCTGCTTCTCTTAGATACAGGAATGCGAATTAATGAAGCGGTGAATTTGAAGCTCGACCATATTGATTTTAAATTTCTTACCATTCACATACCTTCACAGACTGCCAAAAATAGAAAGGGTAGAGATGTTCCTGTTACAAGGGAAGTCGCTAAACTATTGCAGCAATTACATAGGGAAACATCTGGTTACTTCGGGGAATGTGAATATATTTTTTATAATGCTTATGGCGAAGTTTTCACTGCAGACGCTTTTAGGAGAAGGTTAAACCGTATTAAAAAGAAAATTGGTGTGGAAAGACTTCATCCACATATGTTTCGGCATACCTTTTGTAGAAATTACATTATGAATGGTGGAGATATCTTTACATTACAAAAAATTGTAGATCATGCTGATATTAAGACGTCTCGCAAGTATGTTCAAATGGAAATAAAGCACATCAACAAACAACATAACAGATACTCCCCAGTAAGGAAGTATTTATCTAAATGACATTAAGTAAAGAAAGTTTCTAAAATAATATAATCCTAAAAGTTAACACAAAAAAGAGACTATGTGCTGCGAACACATGCCTCTCTTGTGAGTTTTACCCTTATCAGTTATTAAAAACTAAATAAGAAACTCTTTATCAGTTGCCCTTATTATAAATTTTTTAAAAATATAATGCAAGGGGATTAGTTTCCTATTGTCTTTTTTAGAAAAGGGAGTTTCAGTGTGAGTTGCCGTTAAGCACACTAAAATAAATTACGTCAAGGTTGACCGACCTACTGCAAATTTCGGGATAGGATACAAATAATGAGTTCCTTGTTTCTCTTTGTATCTGAATGGTGTTGACGACCATTAACGGTCAGGAGTGGAAGGATAGAGGTAGATATACCTGCAAGACATTCACAAGTAAAATACGTGTGCATAATCGTATTTGAACCTGCTAGGGCTATCTGTTGCAGTAGAATGTTGGGAAGAATATTCCCCGGCAAACAAGGGCTAAACAATACGGATTCCATAACCCGATATACAAAAGTGTCGTTGTCTGTGTTCATTTGATTTTTTTAGTCATTTGAACATAGGCAACAACCTTGCTTCCAAGCCGTTGTCCATACCACTCAACCAAAAGTAAAAGGGTAAAATAATCAAGTCAAGTAAAAAGGATGTTTTTCGACAAAAGAAGATATGTGTATTTTTTGAAAATTATGGTATCTTTGTTTTAGTACAAATGATTTATGTTAGGGGTACAGAGGGGGAACGTAGTGAAAAAGTTATTGTTTTTAATTTTAAGTATTATGGTAGTTTTTGTATTAAATGCATGTGGTGAAGTAAAGGAGTCTAAAACGGTCGAATCTGAGTCTGTAGAAGCAGAAGATGCAAAAGGGGAAGATATTGAAGATATTAAGGAAGATGTTCAAATCGAGGAGGAACCTGTAGTTGAAGAAGAGTCATATGACATTGGAATGACTGTGGAGGAATTCACAAGCGCTTTTAATACTGTTTCTTCACAAGAGTTCCCAGAAAGCAACTTAGGTGAATTAAACATAAGCATTGAAGATGGAGGAGATTATAACATATTAAAACATCAATTTAGCGATTCTTTGATGTTAATGGGTGTTGTGAATAAAAAAACAGGATTAATAAAAGATGTAGGCATAGGAATAGATGGCTTTAATAATGATAGTGACTTCTTAAATCACATGATAATATCTGGAATTCTCGTAGCAGTCACCAATCCAGATTTATCGGCAGAAGAGAGAGGAAGCATTCTAATGAATGATCTTACAGCGGAAGAAGCGGTTAAGAGTGGTGGAAGGATATCTAAGGTTGTTAATAATATTCAATACAATATGGTAATGAGCAAGGAAAGTGGCTTATGGTTCACTCTTAATCATGAAAACAATCCTGTACAATGAAAAAGCCATATAACAGCAGAGGAGAAAAGTTGCTAAAAGAAATCTTTTATAAATTAAGGGGGTTGCTCAAACCTCCTATTATATATTGTAGTTTAATCGGTTTACGCTACCTGCTAATGAAAATTCCCTGTAAAGCATTTTAGTACGACTTTATATCCAAGAGGGCAGTGCTAAAAGCCGTTAAAATGAATGTAAGGGCTTCTGATGGTACTATAAAACAGGGGAATGAAATGCCGATCAAGAGTGTTTGTTGTTCTGACAGTTGTAGATAAATTAGTCACCGAAAGTTGGCTTTGAACTTTAAGGTGAGGGAGAAATCCCTTGCCTTTTAATTTTATGTTAAAGTAGGGGTTAATATTTTCGGATGTTATTTAAACCTATTATATATCGTTATTTAAGTGATTCATCCATAAAGCCAAAGTTAACCGTGCCTTTTATTTGATAAACGGGGGTTCTATTAACAAAATATTTCTTTTTTAAAAGGTGGACAAATGTCCAAAAAATTGTTGACTTAGTAATGTAAAGCTAGTATGATGAAAATATCAAAGGTGGACATTGTCCAAAAAAGGGGGGACAAATTATAAATACAGAAAAAAAGGAAACTGCTTTAAGCTATATTCTTAAAACTTTTAACATTAAAAATGTAGAGTTAGCTGATTATCTAGGGTGTAGTCGAAAGTTGATCACTGAATGGACAAGTGGACGTAAACCGATTTCTAAAAAACATTTGCCTAAATTATCTAGTTTCTTTGGTGTAACAGAGAGGTTCTTTACTAAAGAGCTAACCGAAGAAGATAAGAACTATATAGAATTTATTTACGTTAATGAAAAAGTAATAGAGGGATTAGAAAGATTTCAAAAATTGCCCGGACGTAAATTAGAGCTTGAGGAATTGGATGATTTAATCATTAGGCTTTTCAGGAAAATTATTTACACCGAAGATAGTCACCAAAGGTTAGGTTTAAAATTAAGTTTATTAGAAAAAACACTTAGAGTATTATTAGAAGAAGATTTCAAGAAAGCGAATATTCTGTGGGATGCTGTGGATCTAATTGAATATGATGATGAATTTGTAAGTGAATTAGCTAGATTGGTAATGAAGTATAATGATGACTAGTTAGTCCCCTTAGGTAAGAATTCTAAGGGGGAGGTTAGCCCTTGCTTTTTGACAACAACATATTTTTAAAAATCACTAAACACTCTTCTAAACATGTCGATAACACAAATAAGACTCTGTATTTTTACACAGTCTAGAAAATTTTACCTATATAGGGAAAAAGGGGTCATATCATGAATCACGTAAAAGATAAAGTAATTAATCAAATAAAGAACAAAGTGTGGGTTGCTATAGAATATAAGTTAAGTCCTTTAGGTAAAGTCAATTTAGAAAATTACTTAGCAGCTGATCCATCGACTAGAGTAGGTATTCAGTATCTTTACAATAAATCGGGAAAAAGCTTTGTATTTGATGTTTGTATGACTGATACCGAAATGTGTTTTGATTTTGACAATAACACTGTTCGATTTTGGGAATGTGGGTTATTTGAAGTAGAATCCACAAACAAAAAAGATGCTTTTTTTGAGCTAAACTCTCAATTAAATGAAGAGTTAATTGATTTGGAAAATTTAGTAATTATCAACAGTCCGAACGAAAAATACTTCTTTAAAGTAGTTGACGTAAAGATTGCACCAGAAGAGTTTATTCATGATGATAAAGCAATGTGCGAGATTGCTTAAGATCATCTAATAGGCAAACAATTACTACTTATATAATTACGTTATATGCCGCCTACAGTACTAATATACAAGTTTATAAACTCTTAGTCAACAGATAATATCATTTTAATTATTATATAAATCAATGAAGACGGGCAATAATCAGCCTATCCTCTATATAAAAAATGGTTAGAACAGCAAATTGATATTTCCTAATAATTTTAGCCTCTTCCTCCCTACTCAAAAAGTGGAGACCAGAAGACCAAGAGACCAAAAGACCATGGGCTATTTTCAAAAATTTAAAAAATAATGGAAGGGGATAGCGCTATGGAGAGGGTTCAAATTATTTTAAAAGATAAAAATGCGAGACGAAAAAAACGTTCTGATTCCAAACATGACGTTAAATTTAAGTTGAGTTTGGAAGATAAAAAGAAGCTTCAGTATAAAGCTATGGATGAAAATCTTTCGATAACTGCATTATCTAGTATGACCGTTAAAAGAGAATTAATACGTGAAAATTATTATGAAGATGTTGAATATGACAATGAGGGAGTTTTTGTTCATGCAACTTTTGAAACTTCTTATTATGAAATGTTAAAAACTCTATCAGTGGAATGGAATATGCCAATAAGAAGAGTTGTTCATCGAATTATTAAGAACTATTTGGATGGCACAATACGTCATTTTGAAATAATCAATTATAAAGAAAATGAAAGGAGGTGAGCAAAGCACTTACATAAGTAGTAATGTCTGTTTCAGTGGTCAAGGGATATCAAATAAAAAGGGGGTGTAATAAAGTGAATAGTCAAATCAAAAAGAAAATTAAAGGTGCAATTGGTAATCAAGTTATAAAGGAAAGAATGTTTTGTCAGAGTTGTCAGCAAGATAAAGATGTTGAAATTAATTTTTCTAAAGAGAAAGTTATTTGCCAAAGTTGCAGTATTGGTTATCCGATTAGCGATGAAACGTATAATTCATTTTACAAAGAGCTAAACAAACTAGGAATCTATTAAAGAGAAACAATATATGAGAGGGCGCTTCTGTCCTCTCTTACATAAATAGTTAGGAGGAATATAGAATGAAAATTTTTAATGAGTTGATGAGTGACGAACAAGTTAATATTGAGACTATTTTCAAAATGAATAATAAGGAGTTATTCGAAACGTTAGAAGAATTAGCTGGGTATGTCATTAGATATCCAAAAGAGGGAGGTATTCCAGATGAATTTAAAACTTTATCAGATTTATTAATTGACGCAATTTCCGAAGTCAAAAGGAGATTAGTTTAATATATATATGGAAGGGGAGTAGGCATTGACTGATAAAGTTAAAAAAAAGCTTCAAGTGAAAGTACCGACAAAAGTAGTGAGAAATGAAGAGGATTATCTAAGTAACGCTGAATTTGTTCTTTATACCCGTTTATGCTTCTTATACTTCCGTAACTTTCAGGATAAGAAAATTACATTAGATCATAAAAAGTTAATGCGATTCTGTAAGATAAGTGATAACCGAACATTCAAAACGAGAATGAAGAAGTTTTATAAATTGGGACTTATTGAAGAAGAGATTCCAAAATTACCGACAAAAGGATACTTAACGATTATCTTCAATGAAAAAGTGTGTAGCGAGGATGAACATTTCACTATGCTCAATGCTGACATTTTTAACTACTGGAAGAATGATCAAATAAACGAATATGCTTTCAGACAAGTTTGGTACTACAAATCACATATTAATTTACATGACAAGGAACGAGATAGAAGTTTCTGCTTTGTGGCAATGGATACTTTAGCAGATAGATTAAGAATTTCTAAAGAGTATGTTCACAATGCAAATAAACAATTGAAAAAGTTAAAGTTAATCCAAGTGGTAAAGCACAAACTTGAATCAACTGATATGCATAATGAAGCTGATGAATTGATTATTACTAAATATAACAATCATTATTATGTTGCTGATTCACTACATTAAAAACATTGATTTTACGCCATTTCTACCTAAGTACGGCTGATGCAAGGATCGGTACTCTCAATGCAAAGGTGAGGGTTTAAAATGCAAACCTAAAGTACGCTCAATGCAGCATTAGGAGTACCCTATATATAAGTTAATAAATATATAAGATACATATAAAGATACATATAAATATCCAGTATTTTACGTGTGAAAAACGAGTTTTCCCCCGTTAATTAAAAATGTTTGTTTATATAGTAATAATTATTTTTGAGGAGGTGGTTAAAATGTGAGGTTTAAACGTAATTTATCCTGTTTCAGTAGTCATCATGTCAGTCGATAGTTAAACAAATGCAGCGTGATAATTAATCACATATATTAGCAACCCTATATGGGTCAATTAAACACAAATAAGCCGATGCAAAAGGCGAAAAAGGAGAATGTCAAAATGAACATTCAAAAATTGAGAATCGAAATTAAATCGTATATATGGAGGAGTGTTATTTATGACGACAAATGGAGCTGTATATATCCCATCAATGGAAGCTAGTCAGATTATGGAGCATATGGTAAGAGGTAATTTCATCAAGAGAGAATACATTGGTATGATTCCTTACTCATTAGAATTAATCAAGTTGAAAGAAACAGGATTAAAAGTAATCCCGTCAAAGCGTCAACCTAATAAGCAAATCAGTGATGATATTATCAATGTGAAGTTTGACTCTAAAGTAAAGAGTGGGGAAAAGATTTTAGAATTAATTCCTAACATTGAAGAAAAAATTAAAATTGAACTTGCAGCACTAAAGGAAAAATTAGAAGGGTTAAAGAAACAGTTTGAGGAAGAACCGAAACAAAAGAAATTGGTAAAAGAAATTGAAAAGGTAGAAAAGATCATCCAGAAGAAACAAACAAGTAAGGATAAGCTTGAAGCATTAAAGAGTGAAATTGAGTCAAATGAAGGTTCTGATAAGTGGAATGAAATGACTGCCAGTGAATTACGTAAACATCTATATGAAAATGGATTTGTTATTAAACAAACGGACAAGGAAACGGGCAAAGTTGTTAAAACTACTACATATGAAGTGTATAAGCGTTCATCTGCAAAGAGCCGTACAGGACAATGTTTATTCATTAGAAAACAACTAAAAAATAAAATGATAAAGTGGTCAAGAATGAACTTGTCATTCAAAAAGAATCAAGACATTGATCTAGCTTCTCTATTGGCTTATGAAAGTTTGGTCGGCTCATCGTTGGAA
The DNA here is from genome assembly GCF_045370945.1 of Pseudobacillus sp. 179-B 2D1 NHS. NCBI lineage: Bacteria > Bacillati > Bacillota > Bacilli > Caryophanales > Bacillaceae > Pseudobacillus > Pseudobacillus sp. 179-B 2D1 NHS. Next base: position 432,194 of record NZ_JBIQDP010000001.1, on the reverse strand, counting down.
AAGACAATTAAGATTGATGCAGATAAGATTCTGATTGTTGATGATGTAGAAAGTGTATTTACTGAAACGTGTAATGTTGTCAGAAAGAATAAAGATACTGGATTCCTTGATAGCTTTGAAGAACCAGTAAAAGTATCTAACTCATTGTTTGACGGTGAATCATTGCTCGATGCTAAATATTTTGAAGACGGACAGTCCATGAAATTGTTACGCAATCATATGTTCAAATCGGCTTCATTCAGCACACACATTCAAAAGTTTCTTAAAAAACATTGTCCAAAAGGTAAGAATTATGATGAATGGGAAATTGAAAACATGTACGGTGAAACAATCGCTGCTAAAGATATTGAGTTGATTATTACACCTTCATCACTGAAAGCATTGAAATTTGCAGATGTATTTGTTGAGAATAATGGTTTAAAAAAGGATAAGGAAGTTTGGGAAAATTTTTGGAAAGAGCATAAAAATAAGTATGAGAAGCAAATGTTTAATCACTGGAAAGAGTTAGTGAAAAGTGAAGGGAATATATTTGGAGTAGTTAAACATGAGAAGGAAAGTAAACGTGGTACTGACTTTGAAGGCAACATTGTGAATCAAACTTCCTATCAGATGGTTAATTCAATGCCTATGGAAAGAAAAGATATTGAGAAACTAACAACATTCGAGAAAGAATACATTGAAAAATTAAAGAATGATGATGATTTCTTTGTTGAGTACCTTGAAAAATCGGCTTCTAATATGGACAGTAACATGATGTTAGTTGACCTGTACAAGATTAATAAAGAAATTGCACGGACTAAACTGTTTAGAGATTTTCGTAAAGCTGAAATAAATAGATACAAAACTAATATTCAACGTGGAAAAATCCGGTTACGTGGAGATTATGCTGTACTTTTTGGCAATCCTGTAGAGTTTCTGTATCATGCTATCGGAAAATTTGACGTTAATAAGCCAAAATTAGCTCTCACAGGCAATCAGATACATACTTCAATGTTTAATGAAGGAGATAAGGTAACGTGCATGAGAAATCCGCACACAAGCCCTTCTAACGTGCTTATAGGTGAAGTAGTTAAAAACGATATGATTAATACATACTTTAACCTGACTAAGAACATTGTTTGTGTAAATTCCGTTAAATTCAACATTCAATCCATACTCAGTGGGTGTGATTTTGATTCTGATAGCGTGGTTTTATTCAAGGATGAACGTCTTCAAAAAATAGCCGAACAATGTTATGGAAAATATCTTGTATGTAATAATGCTGTTGAGCCAAAAAAATTACCATATAAATTAAATAATACTGATATGTGCAAAATTGATAATTCATTAAGTAATAGCCAGTCGTATATTGGTCGTGTGGTCAATCTAGGACAAGAGATTATGAGTGTATATTGGGATGAGTTAAAACAAAAAGAACATAAGAATGATTTAGATATTCTCTTGAAGAAAGTTTCTGTTGCAACTATCCTGAGTGAAATTGCTATTGATATGGCTAAGAAGTTCTTTGATATTGATATGAATAAAGAGATCAGCCACATTGAAAAAAGCTTTATTTCAAAAACTAAAGAAATTGAAATTGAAAAAGAAATCAAGGATAAAAAAGGAGAAGTAGTAAAGAAAGAAAAAGTGAAAGAGATTATAGATGCAAAACCGTTATTCTTTAAATATGTGAGCCAAAACAACAATATTAAGAACAGTATTACGCCTTATAATTGCCCTATGGATTACTTATATAAGGAAATGGAGAATTTACCGTATGCAGATCAGAAAGAGAATATTGAAGTAGAAAGATTGTTGAACAAAGAGAATTTGAAAAATACTAATTCATCACAAATTGATTCAATCAATGGATTAGTTGGTGAAATGGAGAAGGAAATTAAAAAAGTATATGCTGATTACAAAGGCAAAAAGAAAGACGAAGAGAGAAATCAAAAGATCATTGATGTAATGAGTTTTTACAATGAGAAGGTTTCAAAGAAAAAAGTAAAGCCAGATACAATGTTTGCTACTTTAAACAAACATCAACAATTAAGATTATGGAACAGCTTGTACAAGAATCATAAAGAAACATTCCTAAATGCTTTCAAAAAACAGTAGAAAATAGCTGGAAATTTCCGCAACAAATTAGAAAGCCCTTGATATATAAGGGTTTTCTTTGTGTTTAAAGGTTAGTAAGTGGAGAGAAGAGAATAGAGTGCGAAGTGTACACCAATTGTCGCCTGACAAACATCAATTAAGAGGATTAGTAGTCACTGTTCTCCCTTCATAATATTTTTATTTTAAGAACTTATAAACGATCCCGTAATTATATTTTAACAGAGAAAAGTTAAATGTCAAATTTAAACTTTTAAATGTCCATTTAATATCAGCTCATTAACCAATAGTTTAACAGCCTTCTTTATTCTCTCTTCAATATCCTTTTCACTTGTAATAATTTTAGATGGCTCGGTTTTAAGTATAACGGTGTATTTATCTTCTAATTTCATAGATTGAATCTCCTTGGTGTTTTTTTATTTGCCAGTATAAGAATAACATAGAAGGCGTGTGGTTAAGGGAGGGCTTAATGTTCATTTTAGAGTTGGTTTGTCTTTTTTATGTATAAAATATCAAACATAGTAAGGGAGGGAGTTACGTGACGAATGAAGAATTGAAGTTTCTGATTAGGAAAAAGAACGAAATAAAACAGTTTAGAACACTATATGATATTAGTCAGGAGCTACTTGCTAACGAATTGGGTATTTCTCAACCGCATCTATCACGGATGGAGAGAAATGTTTCACCGGTTACAAATGAAATCCGAAGTAGAATTAAAGAACTGGAAGAAAAATTAGGAGGTTAAGTGGATGCAATTAGTGCAACAAGCAGAAAATTTATATAAAAGGTTATCTCAAGATGAGGAGTTGCTTCGGTTGCTTTTTTATAAAGCGAAGCATAGTGGAGACAATGTTTTAGATAAGAGAATTCGTCCAGATATATTATCTTCGAAAACTGAGCTATCCAGCGGTATTCCTGAAGATAGAAGACAACGTGCATTTGAGATTATTAAAGATAGAATTAAGCCGACAAATAAGTATAAAGATTTAGAGGGAGAGATTAAGTGCAGAATTTGTGCTTATTTAGGAGATCGTATTAAAGAGGAGAAGAATCACCTTTATGCTAAGCAAGAAATCATAATCGATATTCTTGTTCATCATGCATACGATGAGGTTGATCATCGTTCTTTGAAAATTGCTGAAGAAATTCAGAGGCTGTTGTTCCAAGAAAGAACAGGATTCGGTAAAAACATGTATGAAAGTATGAAGCGAACTGAGTTAGTACCTGAATACATAAGTTATCGTTTAGTATATTCTACGGGAGGGATCAACTGATGCAAGATGAAAATAACCTAGTAGTTGAACGATTAAAAATCAAGGAGACTATTTATGGAGTCCTTACTACCTCTGAGCTGATGAGTGCAACACCTGGTGCAAAAGATTATTTTAAAGATTGGGATAACATCATCCTATTAAATGAGTTGGATCATAAGGATACAAGAGTTATAAGTGTGCTTGGTCATATAATGGATAAGTTGAATGATGATGATTATTTTTCAGATATTGACCTACAGAAGATTACCAAAGGATTATATCTATTCTTCTTCGATAATCCTCAATTGATTGAATTTTTTGAAGGAGAAAAAGAAATAGAAAGACTGAGTTTTGCTGGGATGTATTTTGATATTTATTATATGAATGGAAAGGAATCACTGGATCAGAATAACAACTTTATCATTATCGATAAGAGCAGAGAACATATACAAAAGATATTTGTTCTCGTTTTTTGTTTATTGAAGATTGCAAGCACCTTTATGAGTATAAAGATGACAGATGACAAAGCTAAAGTATTGTCTGAGGACTTATTTAAAGTATTAGTTGAAAATGAAGGCTTGATTAAATATTTGTGCTCTGCACCTATTATTAAACAAAAAGAACGATCTATTAGAATTGGGCATCGAGAAATTTGGGTACTTGATGAGGAAGATATTATTGGGATTGATAGTGATAATGACGTACTTGGAAGTGAAGTAAAACCTCTAAGTGGGCTTTACAGTGATAAATTTCGTCAGATCAGTCTGGAGAAGAATCTTTGCGATAGACAAAAATATAATACCTTGCTGCACGAAATATTACACAGTGCCGTTAAATTCATGGATATTGATTACACCAATAAAGATAGCTTAACAGCTCGACAGTATGAAGAACAACATGTAACTCAATTAGCTAATGTGCTTTCTATGATCTTTTTAGATAATCCACATCTGATTCAACGCCTTCAAAGTTGGAAAGAAAATGATAGACGAAAAACAGAAGATGAAATAATGGAACTTGTTAAAAAGGCTGAAATTAAAAAATCTAAATATGAAGAAGCATTGACTAAAATAAAGGATACTAAAGATTAATCTTTTTATTTTTGGTAAAAAGCAATAATGATCCAATTATAATTATATATCAAAATAGGGGGATTACAAGGGGATATGAAAAATTATTACTGTGAGGATTGTATGAGTATTTTAAAAAAAAGAAGCCAGTGCAAGAAGTGTGGCGGCGATGTTAAAGAAATTATAATTAATATTGAAAAGCAGACAATTAGAGAATATTACATCTGAGAATCGAAAGGAGAATATGAAGTGGGTAAGAGAAATAATTATCAATCTCTGCAAAATAGAGTGAACAAGGTAGCATATTACCTAAATAATATGAAGGTTGAAACTGCGCAAGATGTTTACTTCGCAAACGGCATGGAGAAGGCATTGAGTATAATCGAAAACAGACCTCCTTCATATAGGAAATATAAAAGAAACAGTTTAAAACAAAAAATTAGAAGCAGCTTGTTATTATTACAATTAAAGGCATTGTACTTTGGTGGAATAGCAATCGATAAATTTAAGGAGAAAAAAATTTAAGAACAAAGCTATAAACCATAATGATATATGAACATAATTTACTGTGTTCTAAATTCAAATAATATTAATAAGGAGAATCAAGAACGTAGCTAAAGCAAATGAAGAGTTTAGTATTAAATAAGTCGTTGATTTTCTTATTGAGCCAACGGATCAGGTTAATAGAAGAGGGGAAGATAAAATTCAAAATATTAATTGGGGAGATTTGCGAGACATTAGTACGATTAAACTCAGTATTAAAATACATATAAAAGAGCATGCTTGAACAAAAATTTCCAAACATGCTCTTGGGCTTTTATCGATGCTAGGTTGCGTAAATAATAACAGAGCTTCTACCTCTGCTATTGCAGCACCTGTTCAAGCTGTACTCCTTTTACTAATAGAACAACTTAAAGCATCAATTGCTATTCACGCTCTATTTTTTCTTGGCGATTTACACAGTGATAGCATTGTCCTTCCCACAATGCAATATTCATATCGCCCCATGCAATTCTTTCGCCACACCAATCATTAGGACATTCTGCCATATACGTATCATTTTTTAGCATATCAAGTGCTAGTGCTTTTAATTGTGCATCGCTTAATGAATTGATGCCTGATGCAACTGCTTTTTTTGCTGAACCGATTGCAGCATCATTCACCAAATTATCATCATTTAGTAGCTGTTTTAAATAACCACTAAGACCCCAACTGTGCGGACTTGTACCTTCTCTATCTGATGAATCACTTTTTAAACGTTCAATTAATGAATCTAACTCTTGGTTTGAAACCATTCTATTACCTCCAATTAAATTTTTAATACTTTTATTATACTAAATTAACAAAAAATAATAACTGGCTCGTTCTTTTGGGAAAATTAATGCTTCGTCATTATCGTTTACACAAAGTTTATTGTTTTCTTATTACAATAATGGGGCTTTAGTTGAAGAAGCTTTTTATAGAAAGAACTCATAAATAGATTCTTTTTCTTTTAATGAAATATCAACATTAATATTTAACAACACCAAATAAAATGAACAGTTGTCAAAGGAAGAGAAGGTTATCGTTTTACAGGAATATAATAATGTGATGAGAGAACTAGATAATATTGTTTGGATTATTGAAATTGTAGAAAGGAAAGGTGAAGAGTAATGAAAAGGGCAGATAGAAAGAAAATGATTGATCAAGTTATAAATAGAAAGCATATTATTTCTGACAAAGAGGCATTATTAGCTCAGGAGAAAATGATTGAGCTTCATGGGAATTTAGCAAAAGAGTTGAAGAAATTTGATGAGATGATTGCAGATTTAGGAGATATTCCGGCTGTACAAGAACGATTGAAGAAGTGAAAAGCAAAGTAGTAAATAAATGTGATTAGATATCATTGTAAATATTGATGTTAAGGTGAGGTGATAGATTCAATGGTAACAAGGAAAAATAAAGGTGAATTGACGTTTCAACAGCGTAAATTTGTTAATGCATATTTGGAGACAGGAAACGGCACGGAGTCAGCTATACGTGCAGGATATTCGACAGATACAGCTGCTTCTCAGGCATCTCGCTTGTTAAAGAATGTGAAGATAAAGAAGGAAATAGAGAGGAAAGAGAAGGAGTATGAGTTAGCTTCTCTAATTACAAAAGACTTTGTACAAGCTGAATATTTACGTTTATATAATGAAGAAGCTGAATCAGTGAATGAAAAGAGAATGTTACTGGATGCTTTAGGTGACACAATTGGTATTCGTAAACAAATTCATGTTCATGAAAATAAGGAGAATGACCTTTCTAACTTATCTGATGAAGAACTACAGAAGCAACTTGAAAGTATGCAGCGTACACAGACTGTTCAATATAAATCTGAAGAGGAAGACCAACAGGAAGTTCATTAATAAGGAGCTAATACATATGAGTATTTATAATTGTCTATGTTGTAGCTTAAATATGAAATTCAATCGAATATTTCACGCTGCTAATATAAAGGATGGAATTTATCATGTTTATACATGTGGTAATTGTAATGATGAAACGATTATCTTTGTTGATGATAAAGGAGAGAAGACAATTATTCAAAGAAGTAGATTTATAAAGTAAAAGTGTCACGAAAGTTGACTTTTATGACACTTTCCTTTAATCTTTAGGTAAGATATGGGGGAAAGGAAGTCGTGAAAGGTGAAAAAAAGTGACACGAAAGTACATAACTTAAAAGTAATTAATGGAAGTAGCGATTTCTTTAAACGGTTTGAATTAAATCAATTGGATAAAGGAAAGGCTGTCTCAACTGTTGATGTTTATGTAAGGGAATTAAAGAAGCTTGATGAATGGTTACAACAGTCTAATTCAAATATTGAGGATATTACACGTTTCGATGTTCAGCAATACATGAAGCACCTTGAACAATTAGGGCGTTCAGCTTCAACTATTGACCGTATCTTTGGTGTGATTGGTGTGTTAAGTAAATATATTAATCGTCCAAATATCATTGAGGATATTAACCGAGTAAAGAAACAGAAGGTTACTAATATTGCTCCTAAATCGTTAGAGCGTAATGAAGTTCATTCTATTTTGAGAAAAGTTGAAAAGGATGGAAATTTACGTAATGTAGCTATTGTCTACATGCTTGCTTTTACTGGAGTTCGTATCGGTGAATTGGTTGCCTTAAACATAAATGATATTGATTTAAGAAGAAATGGAAATGTAACGGTTATTGGTAAAGGGAATAAGGAAAGAAAAGTTCCAGTACCAAAAGAAGCACGTTATCATATTCAGAGATACTTAGATACAAGAGAAGATGATAATGAAGCATTGTTCTTGTCTAATTATAATAAGAGAATGTCTAAACGTTCGGCTCAACGTATTATTGAGAAGTATGGTCATCACGCTCATGAATTAAGGCATACGTATTGTCGGAATTTAATCAAAAAAGGCTTCGATATTGTAACAGTATCACAGCTTGCTGGTCACGAAACAATAGAAGTAACTAAGCGTTACACAATGGCTAGTGAGAATGAATTAAATATAGCTATAGATGATTTGTATGTCTAGATAAAGGATAGTCTATTACGACTGTCTTTTCTTTTTGTCATCCTCCTTGAAATACAATAACTATAAAAATTGGAGTATTTCGTCCTAATTTGGCTTATAATGTAAGGGGGATTTAAACCAAATTAGCAGGAGTTGTTGATTATGGAAAGGGAAAAGTGGATAGATGAATATGTAAGTTTGATGTATCCAAAGAATGTAAAAGATATGAAAATGGAAGAGGCTATGCAATTAAAACGGAAAAATATTCCAAGTTCCTTATATAAGTACAGGGCTGTTAGTAATGAGGCTTTGAGCAATCTTGAAAATGACACTGTTTGGTTTAACAATGCAAGCAAACTAAATGATCCGTACGATTGTTTTTCCACAATGGATGGTAAAACCTATGCGGAAGAAAGACTGGCTTCAGTTATGCTTAATACACTTCCTTCTCTTAGCGAAAAACATGGTATTGAATTAAGTGATGAACAAATTGAGCAAATGAAGGGTAAAAGCTTTACAGAGATATTTGAGTTTGGATTATCATTCGATGAACAGTTTAAAGATAGTCCGGAAAAAATTAAAGAGATAACGAGAGTCGTAGATAATGTATTCGATAAAATACATGAAGAGTATTTAAAGGAAAGAAACGAACGATATCAATCAGGAATTTTTCTTACTTGTTTTAGCAAATGTAATAATTCTATTTTAATGTGGAGTCACTATGCCAAAAATCATACTGGTTTTTGTATAGAATATGATTTTAAACAACCACATATTGATCCAGGACTCGTTAGGAATTTACAGCCAGTTATTTATACTGATAACATATTTGATATGACTCCTTATATAATGCAAGCGGTTAAAAGCAAAAGTGAATATAATAATCTATGGATTACTTATGGAGCTTTATTTAAATCAAATGAGTGGAAATATGAAAAAGAATGGAGAATGACATTTCCACTTGGTAAAGGGTCTGGTTTCAACAGTCCATTGTTCAAGCCTAAAGCAATTTATCTAGGAAGTAAAATAACAGAAGAAGATAAAGAAAAGATCATGCCGATAGCTCAACAAAAACAAGTTTCAGTTTTTCAAATGAAAATGAAAAATAATGAATTTAAGTTAGTATCAGAACAAATTATGTAATTTGATGTTAAGTATTTAGGGCGTTTCACATTTAGGTGAACGTCTTTTTCTATGCCCAAAATATAAAAGGAGTGAATGAATTGAGTAAGAGAGGAACTATTGTTTCAAATGAGGACTTTGAGAAAACAACACATTGGAAAACAGAAATACCTTTTAATACTTCATTATCCGAATTGTTTTTCACGTCTAAAAGTGAAGGCGGCACAACATTAGAAGATGGCATGTTTGATCCAACTGGATTATTTAAGATTCAGATCAATGACTGTGTTAAATTACTAATTAATCCTAATGATGATGCTATGAAATCAATTAAATTAAGTAACTTTGAAGTGAATAAGATCACAATTTACGGTCAAGGTGTTTCTTTCTATTATTACGGGGTGATTTAATGCGCCGGAATGAAAAAGAAGAAATACTAAGATTACAAAGGGAATTGAATATAAGGAAGGCACGTAGCAGTCTATGGGAATTTTGTAAGCTGCTTGAACCTGACTTCTATCTTGATCACCGTACATATCTGAAGGAAATATGTGATACTCTTCAAGCTCTTTATGAAGGTACTCTTATTAACCCTTACAATAATAAGCCATATAAGAAGCTTATTATGAACATTCCTCCCCGTCATGGCAAATCACGCACACTCGTTAATTATACGAAATGGTTGCTTGGTAAAGATATCAATAATCGTATCATTACAGCATCTTATAATGATGATATGGCAACAGATTTTTCACGTTATACACGGGATGGAATCAAAACAAAGAAAAATACGCCATTGGATTACGATTTTAGTGATATTTTCCCTAATGCGAAAGTAAAAGATGGAAATGCTGCTATTCAACAATGGGCTTTGGAAGGTACATACTTTTCATATAAGGGTGTTGGACTAGGTGGAGGTATCACGGGAAAAGGCGGAAATATCCTTATTTGTGACGACCTGGTAAAAGACTATGAAACAGCCGTAAATGAAGCAGCATTAGATAAGGTATGGAAATGGTATACTGGAACATTTATTAGTCGTGCCGAATCTGATGTTATAGAAATCATGAATATGACTAGATGGGCTAAAGGTGATCCCTGTGGAAGAATCCTTGATAGTGAAGATGCACCTTTATGGTATGTCCTTCATATGGAAGCTTACGATGAATTGAATGATGAAATGTTATGCGAGGACGTTCTTTCAAAAGAGCGTTATTTGTATTTAAAAAGAAATTCTGATCCTTTGGTGTTTGCAGCGAACTACCACCAATCACCAGTAGATCAAAAAGGGAAGTTGTATAAGAATCTCAAAACTTATTCTGAAGCTGATTTACCATATGACAATGATGGTAATGTGAATTTCGATAATATCATTTCTTATACAGATACAGCCGATATGGGTAACGATTGGCTTTGTAGTATTACAGCTGGTCTTTATAAAGGTCAATTGTACATTACTGATGTGTATTATACGAAAGATGGAATGGAAGTAACCGAGCCGGAAACAGCAAAATTCTTTGTTAGAAATAAAGTTAGACATGCAAAAATTGAATCAAATAATGGTGGACGTGGTTTTGCTCGTAATGTTGAGCGTTTATTGTGGGACGTACATAAAACCAGAAGTGTTTATGTTGAATGGTTCCATCAATCGAAAAATAAGAAGGCTCGTATCTTAACTAATTCAAAATTTGTCATGGATAATGTTTTCTTTCCCGAAGATTGGAGTATCAAATGGAAGGATTTCTATAAAGACATTAACTCGTATCAAAAAGAAGCAAAGAAATCCGTACATGATGATGCACCGGATACTTTAACCGGTTTATGCGAAATGATTATCGAAGCTAAAGAGTGGGAAGCTTTAGACATATTTTAAGGAGGTGATTTAATGGGGAATACAGCCGTTCAAAATTACATAAAAAAGAAGCTTGATAAAGGTGAAGAACTAACGGGTAAAATGATTGACCGTTTAATTAAAGACCATGCACCAATTAAAGAAAAAACATGGAAGTCTTATCAACGCTATCTTGCAACAGATGTAGGAGTTCCAATTAAAACACGGAAAGTTCCTGATTATGAGAAGGTAAATAATAAGCTCAACAATGATTTTGTGGGTGAAATTATTAATAACAAGGTATCGTATTTCTGCGGTATTCCTATTGGATTTGAAATTGATAAAAACAGTTATGAGCAGAAACCGCCTTCCATGATGAAGAAAGTGTTTGATGCTATTGTTGGCATGAAGAATGATCGATATAAAGCTCATTCGGATAAGATGAAGGAGTTTATGAAGCTAAATAATTTGCCGGATACATTAGCAGAACAAACGAAACTTGTTTCGATTGCCGGTCATGCCGGTATTGAACTGTATATTGAAAATCAAATCTTAGGTACTATTGTAACTCCACATGTACGGGTAGCGAATGTTGCACCTTGGGAAACCATTTTCATTACTGATTCAAACAATGCTGTCATCTATGCTTTACGCTATTATCAGGAGTTAGATGATAACGACAAAATGATTACAAAAGTTGAATTTTTCGATAAGGATAATGTTTCTTATTGGATTCAATCAACTGATGAGAAAGTACAGAAGGAAAATCCGTATGTGCTGGATATGGAATATGCTAAAAATCCAATGCAGCATGTTTTCCCTATGTGTCCTATCGTCAAATTTCGCAACAATGATGAAGAACAATCAGACTTTGAAAAAATCGAACCATTGATTGACGGATATGATAACACTTTATCCGACATAAATAGTGAAATTGAAGCTTTGCGTTTAGCTTATGTTGTTTTCACTGGTGGAAAATCACCGACTAAAGAATTAATGGATAAATTAAAACAAGTCGGAGCCTTATATAATGAAAGTGAAAGCGGTAAAGTTGGATTCCTAACGAAAGATCTAAACGATGTAGCAGTAGAAAATCATTTAAATCGGATTGAAAAGAACATCAATCGTTTCGGACAATCAATTGATTTCACTTCGGAGGACTTTGCTGGCAATATTTCAGGAATCGCCATGAAATATAAGTTGATGGCGATTGATAATAAATGTAAAACACTTGAAAACAAATTTAATACCTCGTTAACTCAAATGATGTATCTTGTGTGCCACGTTTGGAATACACAAAAGGTTGATCTTAATTATCTTGATGTGTTCTTTACATATAAAAGAAACCTTCCGACTGATTATCTGTATGAAGCGCAAATTAGTACAGCTTTAAAAGGTAACGTCTCTGAACGTACTCGCTTATCTCTTCTTTCTTTTGTGGACGATGTTGATTATGAACTTGAGCAAATGAAAGAAGATGCTGAAGCTTCAATGACTGCTTTTACTAATCCATATTCTGATGTTGAGGATGAATTTAATACCGGCAATTTAGAAGAAGGTGAAGAGGATGAACAAGAAGCAGTTTAAGGAGTATCAGCGGATTATTAAAACAATCAAAAGTTCTTCAGAAAAACAAATTGGTAAAGAGTATTTGAAAGCAATGCAAGCTATTAAATTAGAACTTGCCAATATGTTTGAAAAGTATGGAGAACGTGGAATTGTCCGTCATGAAGTTATGCAGAAATATAACCGGTTGGCAGTACTTGAGAAGAAGATGATTGACCATATTAATTCCTTAACCAAGGTGCAAATTAAATATACTAAGAATGCAATTTTAGATATTTATAAAAAGTCATATTATTATCAAGGTTATGTTATTGAGACTTTAGCCGGTTTTAGTATGTACACAATGATTAATCCGTCTGTATTAGATTCCATTATCTTTAATGAGATGGATGCAATCAAATGGGATGAGCGCACAAAGGAAAATAATAAACTGTTAATTCGTCAATTGAAAGAGACTCTTCTTTCTGGTTTAGTTCAAGGGCATTCCTATCAGAAAATGGCGAAGGTTGTATCTGAAAAGATGAATATTGGACAAAACAAAGCAATTCGTATTGTTCAAACTGAAACACATCGTTCTTCACAAATGGCTAATCTAAATTCTATGAATCATGCTGTTTCTAAGGGTGTGATTATGAAAAAGATGTGGCTTGCAACTTTAAGCAATAAAACCCGTGATACTCATCGTCATTTAGATGGTCAAATTGTTTCAGTGGATGATCCTTTTGTTTCTAAAAGTGGTGCAAAAGCACAGTCACCGGGAAGGTTTGGACGGGCAGAGGAAGACATTAATTGCAGATGTGATATGATTTCCGTTTTTGATGGCATTGAACCATCTGTGAGAAAAGCAAAAAATCCCCATGCAGGTAAAAATGAAATGATTAAATATCAGACATTTACTGAGTGGGAAAAGAATCTTGCTTCTTAAATAAAAATAAAATTATATATGAGGGCAGATAAGCAGCAACTTCTTTTGAAGGTGCTTTTTTATTTGAACTCATTAGGAGGAAACTAATTATGTCAAAACCAGTTACAACAAAACAAAATTTCTTATTGCCTTTAGATATTCAATTCTTTGCTGAGGGTGGAGAAGTGGAAAACAACGGTGGAGGTAGTGAGGACAGTAAAGGTATTGGACAAGCTACTGAAAAAGTTGAAGCAACAAATGAACAGAAGAAAAATGATATTCATAACGGTTCAGCAACAGAAGAAATGATTAAGAAAATTGTTCAATCTGAAACTGATAAAATCCGTACTGAGTATTCAAAGAAGCTTAAAGACAAAGATGTTGAATTAGAAAACTTCAAAAAATCCAAGATGTCAGAAGATGAGATTAAGGATTTTGAAGCGAAACAGCGCCAAGAGGAGTTAGCTTCTAAAGAAAAAGAAATTGCTGAAGCACTAACTCAAATCCAACAAACAAAGATGGAATTGCTTACTGTTGATTTATTGAAAGAGCATGAATTGCCAATTGAAGCGAAGGGATTCTTGGTTAATCTTGATGCTGATAAAACAAAAGAAAATGTCGTTGCTTTCAAGACCATGTTTGACGAGGCGGTTCAAAAGGGTGTCAATGCTGCTATTAGCGGTACATCTAAGGAATTTAAAAAAGGTGATACGGCTAAACCGGCATATACAATGGATCAATTGAAAAACTTGTCTACTGAAGAAGCACGACAATTGATTAAATCAACTGATTGGAAAGATATTGCATCTGCAATGGTTCAATCAAAATAATTACCGTTTAAGAACATGTCAAAATGGCATGTTTTTTATATTTTAAAAAAACTAACTTATTGGAGGAATTATTATTATGCAAAACTTTATCCCAGCTATTTGGAGCGCTAAACTACTTGAGGAAATGGATCAAAAATTCACTTATGGTAACCTTGTTAATCGTGATTATGAAGGTGAAATTAAAGATGCCGGTGACCGTGTAAAAATCAACTCACAAAATCCTGTAACAATCGGTGACTATGTGAAAAATACTGATATGGCTGATCCACAACTTCTTACTGGTACTCAACAAGAACTAGTTGTTGACCAACAACCATACTTCAATTTCTATATTGATTCAATCGATGCTGCACAATCTAATATTGATAACATGGCAAAAGCTATGAAAGATGCAAGTAACGGTCTGAAAAAGCGTGTAGAAACTAAAATCGCTTCTCATTATGTAGATGTTCATGCTGATAACTTCTTGGGTTCTGATGCAACTCCTGAAATCATTACAGCTGCAAACGTTTATGATAAAATCGTTGATTTGAAAGTACGTCTTGATGAAACTGATACTCCTGATGATGGACGTTTCCTTGTTGTTCCTGCTTGGTTACATGGAATGCTTTTGAAAGCTGAAGTGCTTACACATTCAACTCAAGCTGCTGATGGAGTAGTTGCAAACGGTTATGTTGGTCGTGTAGCAGGCTTTAACCTATTCAACTCAAACAACGTTCCGTTTTCAACAGTAACAAAAGACAAATACAAAATCATGGGCGGTGTAAGTCAAGCTATCACTTTTGCCGGTCAAGTAACAGAAATGAAGGCATATGAGCCTGAAAAACGTTTCGGTGCTGGTGTTAAAGGTCTTTACACATTTGGTACTAAAATTACTCTTCCTAAACAATTAGTTGTTCTTACAGCTAACAAAGGCTAATACATAATTGAATCCCTCTTATGTTTAGGAGGGATTTTTTTATTTTATTTGTGAAAGGGTGAAGAGAATGAAAGTTATTAAAAATAATACAACAGGTATGGAATTTCAAATTGAAGATGAAAAACTGATTGAATATCTTCTTGAAAAAGAGGAATTTGCAGAAGTAAAACCAGTGAAGAAAGCACCTGCTAAATCGAAAGAAGAGAAGTAATTATGGTTACTCTTGGGGAAATCAAAAATTATTTAAGCGTTAAAGACAATTCAAAAGATGATTATTTTACTTCCATGATTCCCGTTGTCACTTCATTCATTGAAAAAGAAACCGGTCTTGATCTTACTGCTAATCCTTCACTAGTCGATGACACATTAAAGTTTATGGCAAGCAAGATCATTGAATTTTTCATGCTAAAATCAGGAGTTAAAGCAAAGGCAATATCAAGAATGAACACTACATATTCTGAAGAGCTTCCTTCTTATATCACTTCTACATTGGAGCGATATAAAGAAACAACTGATCCTTCAGCTGGTGGATGGAGTTTCATCTAATGGAGCAACTTTTCACAATTAAGCGTAAAGTAGTTGCTATTAATGAATTGAATCGTGAAATCACCACTTTACAGGATGCCGGTACTGTAGAAGGTGTTCTTGATTTGCTTACTGGAAGCACTGTCTTTAAATACGCAAGGATGCAAGAAGAATCAACTCATATTCTTATTTGTGATGTAGTGGATGTAAAAGAAAACGACATTCTTATCAACCAGTATAGCAATAAGAAATATGAAGTTACATATGTGGATAATCCTTTAAATATGAATGATCATTTAGAGATCGAGTTGAAATTCATTCCTCAAAGTGAGGAGGGGAAATAATGAGATTTGAAAATCATTTTGATCGTGTAAGAGAAGAAATACAGAAAAACGTTGAAAGAAGCCTTGAAGCGATTGGTCAATACGTAAAAGGTGAATCGAAATTACGTGCGCCCGTTGGTGAATATAAGAATGGACGTGTTGGTGGGCGTTTGAGGGATAGTATTAATCATAAGGTTGATATAAACTCGAAATCCGTTCAAATTGGAACAGATGTTGAATATGGGGTTTATGTAGAAAAAGGAACCTATAAGATGAATGCTCAACCATACTTAACTCCTGCTGCTGAAGAGAATCTTGATAATATCCAACGTATTCTAGAAAATCATTTTGAAAACCTGGATTCTTAGGAGAAGCGATTATAATGAAAACAGCGAAAAAAATTAATTTTATTATAAATCAATTAAGCTCTGTAACACATAAAGCTTTTTATATGAAAGCACCAAAAGAAACATCATTTCCTTATATAGTGTTTAACTTTCCTTCCAACAATCCTTCTAATAGTAATGCAGAAGACAGAATACTTGAATTAGATGTTTGGAATCAAGATAAACCCAATTATGACGCTCTTACTGAAACTGAGAATTTAACAGATCAAGTAGAAAATATTTTTAAGACTCTTCGTCATCTAGATGAGGAGTCTTTATTTATATTTACTAAGTTAAACCGTTTTTCTCTGCCAGATGAAGATACAAGTATTGAACGCAGACAATTGCGTTTCCTTATAAAAAATTATGATAGAAACTAGGAGGAATTTAAATGTCACTGAAATCAACTAGCTATACAAATAAATCAGTAGAACGTTTTGTCATTGATGCTGGAGCAGTCTACAAGAATCTTGAGATTGATCCTACTACCGGAAATCTAATGTCAGGTGAAGTGATCGGCGCAACTGAAGGTGGTAACGAATTTGTTGTTGAAACAGAAATTAGAAATATCGTTGTTGATGGGATGAAGGGAAGAGGTAAAGGATTAGCAGTAAAAGAATTTGAAAACCCTACTCTGCTTGTTAATTTGAAAGAAGTTACGGCTCAAACACTTGCTTTGACTATTTCAGGCAGCAATGTTGATACAACAACAAATAATATTTATGACATCATTACAACAAAAGGGATAATTGAGCTAACCGATTACCTAGAAAATGTTGCTCTTGTTGGTCGTTTAAGTGATGGTCAACCAATTATTGTTGTGATTGAAAATGTTATTTCTATTGAAGGATTAGAAATGAAAACAAAAGACGGAGCGGAAGTTGTTATCCCTGTAAAATTAGCAGGGCATTATGATGAAACGCACCTTGATGAAAATAGAGCTCCTTATAAAATTTACTATCCTAAGGCGCCTGTTTCTCCTGCAACACCTTAATTAAAGATTTAAATCGAGAGTGTCACTAATAGGGATGCTCTTTTTGTATATCTAACAAAAATAATTATTAATCAATGGAGGAAACGAATAATGACAAAACAAGAAAAAGAATTAGAAATTAGGGGACTTACATACAAAGACATTTTTCCTATGTCGAAAATTATTTCAAAACTTAATATTAAGTTGAAATTTGAAAAAGGACTTTCACAAGAAGAAATAGGTTTTGAATTAGCTAGCCGTGTTTTAAGTGGATTGCATCTAGCAGAAAAAGAAATTACTGATTTTCTTTCTAGTTTACTTCAAGTTAAACCAAAAGAACTTGAACGTTTAGGATTTGAGGTGCTTTTTGAGGTGTTTAGCCAATTATCTAAAAGTGAGGAATTTGACCGTTTTTTGAAACTAGCTTCGAAGTAATCAATAACGAGTGGGAGATAAAAGACCTCTTATTGTCCCGTTATGGTGGTGGCTTTGAAACAATCATGGAAATGTCTGTTGTAGGGGGCAGAGAAATGACCATGAAGGCTAATGAAAAGAAGTTAGATGAACACATGGAAAAGCTTTATGTTTCATTGTATCCGCACATACAGAATGAAAATTTCATGACATTTACACAGTTCAAAGATCGTGTAACAGGCAAGAAAAAACCGTCTTCTAACAATCACAATGTTGTTCGATCTGGTAAATCTGATGAAGAAATTATCCAAGATGCTACAAACATTTTGTCTATGGGCTTTGTACAAGTGGATTTTGAAAAAATCCCTAAAGATAGGAGGTGATATACGTTGGAACTCTTTAGGTTATTGGGTTCAGTATTTATTGATACAGATCAAGCTGATCAGGCTTTAAATGACACTGAACAACGTGCCCATGCTTTAGGAGCGAGCTTTAAAAATATTGCTGGGAAAATGGCTGGCACAGGTGCTGCAATAGCAGGTGGTATTGGTTTAATAGGCGGTGCATTGCTTAATAGTGCTATGGATTCCGATGCAGCAAGCGCCCAAATACAAGCGTCATTAGGTTACACAAAAGATCAAGCAGACGCTCTGGTGCAGACAGCAAAGGGAATTTATAAAGATGGATTTGGTGAAAGTTTAGAACAAGTCTCACAAGATATGATTTCCGTTAAAGAGCAAATGCAGGGAATAAATGACGCTGAATTAGGCGGGGTAACACAACAAGCTATGGTGCTAGCAAAGACAATGGATGAAGATGTTGGAGCCGTTGCAAGATCGGCAGATATGCTTATGACACAGTTTGGGATTTCTTCTAATAAAGCATTTGATTTATTGGCAGTTGGACAGCAAAAGGGGCTTAACTTCTCAGGTGAGTTTCTAGACTCTATTAACGAATACTCAGTCCACTTTAAAGAAATGGGTTATACAGCTGAAGAAGCCTTTGCGATTATGGTTTCAGGAAGTGAAAATGGCGCTTTCAATTTAGATAAAGTTGGAGATGCGGTTAAGGAGAACTTTCTACGGTTATCTGATATGGGCAAAGGTCAAGCCGAAGTAATGAGTGCAATTGGTTTGAGTGCAGAAGACGTTATGGGCAAGATCAATGCAGGTGGTGAATCAGCAAAGGGCGCTTACACTGAAGTGATGACAGCGTTAGCTGGTGTAAAAGACGAAACTGAACGTAATCGTATGGGAGTTGAATTGTTTGGAACTCAATGGGAGGATGTCGGTCAAAAAGTTGTAATGGCTATGAATCCTTCCACAGAGGTTTTGGGACAAGTAGAAGGTGCTGCTAAAAGAGCTGGAGATGCAATTGAACAAAGTGTTTCTCAACAAGCTACAGCAGTTTGGCGAGAATTTAAAGGCGCATTAGAACCATTAGGTCAAGTGCTGCTTAAAATGGCTCAAGATTGGATGCCTAAAGTTTCAAGTGCTGTTAAAGGTCTATCTGGTTTCTTTTCAAATATGTCCCCAACCATGCAAAAAATTGTTGTAGGTCTTGGATTAGCAGCAGGGGCTTTGGGAGTTTTACTGATTGCCATATCACCTATAATCACAATGATTGGTACGCTAATTCCTTTATTTGCAACTGCAGGAATAACATTTGGAGCAATAGCAGCACCTATTGGAATTGCAATAGCTGCAATAACAGCTCTAGTAGCTGCTGGAGTATTTCTTTATAAAAATTGGGATGAGATATGGGCATATGCTAAAAAAGTTTTCGGAGCATTGAGCGATTTTCTTTCAAATGCAACGAAAACAGCAGGTAAAGCTTTATCAAGCGGATGGCAAGCAACAATAGATTTCTTAGCAGAACTATGGGATAGCATAGTTCAAACAGGTATTAATACTTGGAATTCCTTGGGGGATATACTTTCGAAGGTTACAGAAACAACAAAAGACTTCCTAGTAAACGCTTGGAATACTGCCGTTGAAACAGTTAGTGGACTATGGAGTTCAATTGTTTCAACAGTTTCTAGTACTTTTTCTACTGTAGCAAACTTTGTGCAAAGCTTTACAGAAAGTGCAAAGTCAGTATTTATTAATGGGTGGAGCAACGCTAAAGAAATAGTGCTTGGGATTTGGTCAGCTGTCAAATCTTTAGCAAATTCCTATTTTAGTGCGATAAGTAAAATTATCCGAGGAGTTATAGATACTATACTTGCCATCTTTAACGGTGACTTCTCCAGTATACCTAAAATATGGGAATCCGTTTTTGGGCAAATTAAAACTATAGTTTTAGGAGTTAAAGAAAAAGTTGTTGGTTATGTGAAAGATATGATTGGTAGTTTTAGTGGTTTAATCACAAAAGTCGGAGATGCTATTAATAAAGTAAAAGAATTGATTGGTTGGGAATCGAAGACAGGGAAAAGTAGAAGTGACGGAAAAAGTAGTAAAAGTAGTGGTGATAGCAAAGATGAAAAAGATCGTCTGGCTTTGGGTACTAAAAACTTTTCCGGTGGATTAGCTGTGGTAGGGGAGCAGGGGCGTGAAATTGTTAGTTTGCCAGCAGGTTCTCAAGTAATAAAAAATAGAGATACTGAAAAAATGTTAAGGAATAACTCAATTACTCAAAACCTTATTTTTAATAATACAGGCAATTTATCTTCTACAGAAATAGCACGTAAAGCTAAGTATGCTGGGCAAACTCTTGCTTTGACTTTAAATACATAAAAGGGGAGGTGTGAATGTGCAAAAAGCAAGTTATACAAACGAAAGAGGTCAAAGTATCCATTTCGATATTGCTCCCCCTTTTATTCTTCAAAGTATAGAAGGAACTGGAAATGTAAGTGTAAATTTGAATACATATTCTACTCCTAATCACGATGGGAAATATATAAAAGATTCTAAATTAGATATGAGGCATATCGTCCTAAGAACAACAATAAAAGCAAGAAATAATAAACAGTTATTCGGATATCGAGAGTTCATTTCAAGCATATTCAATCCAAAACTAAAGGGTACTTTAGAATATAAGACGCCAAATGGAACAAAGAAGATTAATGCAGTTATCGAGGAAACACCTCTCTTTTCTGAATATAAGGGCGATACGGTTGTTTGTTTAATTAATCTACTATGTCCTGATCCTTATTGGTACGACCTTCATGAAAAACACTATACTTTTTACACTCCTGTAACCCCTGCCTTCTCATTTCCACTGAATACAAAGAGTAACGAATACTTCAGCTTAGGTTATGAAAGCACAACGACAAAGGTTGTAAATAACGGTCATGTACAGACTCCTCTTTTCTTAAAATTTGAAGGTGGAGTAAAAAATATTTTTCTTGAAAATTTAACAACCGGTGAATTTATCAGGATAAACAAAAAGATTAATTCAACTGACACTCTAGTAATTAATGCGGCAGATGGACAAAAGGAAGTTTCTTTGATTAAAGAGGATGGAAAGAAGAGCAACGCAATAGGAATGATGTCATTAGATTCATCATTCCTATATTTAGATATCGGTGAAAATGTTCTAAAGTACACAGCCGAGAGTGATTCAGGTTCAGCTACTTTACATTTGCAGTGGAATCATAAGTATTTAGGAATATAAAGAATGGAGGTTCATGATGACAGAAATCTATAAGTTTTTTAATAGTTCAACACAACAAGTCAGAAGCTATCAAGCAACTGACTTTTCTTCATATTTTTCACAATTTCTTTCAAATGGATTAATTCATAAAGATAATGTTCCTTTCATCAAAGTTCAAACTGATGGAATAGAGTTAAAAACAACAGTCACTCCGGGTTCAGCCGTTATTAAAGGACATCTTTATGAAAATACAGAAGACTTACATCTTCAACATGATATAGCAGATGAAAATTTTGATCGGATTGATAGAGTCGTAATTAGGTATGATAATAAACCGGAAAATCGTCATATCAAAGTATTTATTTTAAAAGGTCAACCATCTTTACTTCCTCGAGCACCCGTTTTAACACGTGATGAGGAAGTATATGAATTGTCTTTAGCTCAAATTAGAATTCCTTCTAAATCAACAGTAGTTATGACTAAACATATTACGGATGAACGATTTAATAAAAATTTATGTGGATTGGTCTCTTCGCTTATTTCGATTCCTTTAGAAAAGTTAGAAGAAAATTTTAATGAATTTAAAAGCCAAATAAATGATGATCTCTATACCCGGTTCAATGAATTAAATCAAGAAGTTGAGGTAACGAATTTAAAACAGGAAATTGAGCTTGTGAAGAAAAATCAAATTGAATTATTCACTCAAAGATATTTAGAAGGAAAGACAGGTACAACTGGAGCTGGTTATTTTTACGATATCTTAAAGGATACCTCCAAAATCGATCTCAACAACACAACTGCTCAAATTGATACGGATAAGATGGAAATTCAAATGAGTGGAGCTAACTTAACAGATCAAGTAACATGGAAGCCTCATCCAATTGGTTTTGTAGCAAATAAAGTGAAGCATTATCACACTAGACCGGCAGGGAAGTTAGTAAAAGTCACTGAAAATGCTTTATCAGGTCAAAATAAAATTAAAGTATCAAATGTGAATATAACTGTTACTGAGGTGAATGTGTAATGACAGTTAATGCCCAATTTATTAGTGATTTACCCCTTGGTGCCAAAGTTAGAATGGGAAACTTTAAACATCAATCAGATCAAGAGTCAATGGTGTGGAAAATTGTCTCAAAAGATCACTGGAAAAAAGATAATAACTATCCTCAAAATGCTGTTACCATAATGGCTGATAAAATTTTATTCTTTATGGCTTATGATGGAAAAGAGCCAGAAAATGCTTTATCAGATAGAGCAAGATATGGGAATAACCGTTACAAACAATCTAACATAAGGCAATGGCTAAACACAGACTTAGGAGCAAATGAATGGTTTGTTCCTCAAAATATTGCTGGAGATTATCATTACAACGACAGGGATACTCCACCTTCTATTAATTATATTTATTACAACACTTATCATTATCCTTATGAGGAATTCCAAGGTTTTTTGGGAATGTTTCGTGACTATGAAAGGGACTTGTTCTTAAAAACAAAAGTGAAAGCAGCAACTAATCCAACTTTTGACTTTAAACCAACGTTTGGAATAGGGAAAGGAAGTTACGATTTAACTGAAGACACATTCTTTTTACTTTCTCTAAGTGAATTAGGGTTAGGTGAAAATAAATATAATGCTGATACCCTAGATTCAATTAAAGAAGGGGAAACGCTTGAATATTTTGTTCAAATTCCAGACGTGTCATCGAAGGCTTCTGATTTAGCTTTCTCCAAGAGTCCATATTCAACATGGAGTGCAGAACAATCTGGTATCACTTATGGTATGAATTTTGAATACATGACAAGGAGTGCCAATTTACAATCTGTTCATCAAATCTTAGAGATTAGTTCTAATGGACAATCTACATCAGGAGCTGATGCTAACAAATATTCTGGATTAAAACCAGCAGTGAATATTACTAATCAAACTCTTGTTTCTTTGGTTCCAGATGAAGAGGGAGTTTATGACATTATTGCTGATGTAGCTCCAGTTGTTGAAGTGTTAGGAACGAATGTACTGACTATTGATTATACTGTTCGAGATATGAAGGGATTAACACAAGAGATAAAAATCTTTTTAAATAACGAGTTACAGCAAATTGTTACAACCGATTTAAATTCCCATCTGCAATTTACTCTGCCGCATGAGAAATTATTAGATGGTAACAATGAATTGATTTTTGTCAGCAAGGATAATGCTGGTTTAGAGCGCAGACAATTATTCCAAATCCATATTGAGAAAGGTTCCTTTAACGTTGGTGATGATGTTGCGGTTACTAATGAAACTTTTGAAGTGCAAGATGTCATAGATAACCTTGATGGGACAATGACTATTACATTGAATCGTAATCTAAAAGATACGATAAAAGCGAATGAGACATTAGAGAATATCAAATTTAACTATGTACCTCATGTCTTTGTGACGGATGACTTCTTTGCTCAGCCTTTATATACACCAATGATATTTAAAAGAGTTTCCTATGATCAACAAAAGGAATTAGCGACAGAAGAATGGGAATCCGTTGTTTCAGGATCATATTGTTTTACAAAGTTACTATTGAATAGAGAGTCAATTCATGAAGAAACATTCCTGAAGAAAATTTCTCAGGTCTATAATTTTGGCGATCATATCTGACACTTCTTAAAGAAAGGAGATGGGCTAATTGGCTGAACATATGGTTGAAGTTACTATTTTAAGCGATAAAGATTTAACCTTTAATATGAAGTTTGCATTTCAAGTAGCTAAAGCTAGTTTCCTATTGAATAACAAGGAAATTGGCTTTTTTAATGCCGAAAATAGTAAAGAGACTTCTTTTTCAGTTAATCATAACTTTTTAAAAGAAGGGGATAACAATTTCATTATTAGGACGACTAATCTTACTGGTATGATTGAAGATAAAACATACACTATTTCTTATCAGGTAGGCACAGCTGAAGATATTATTATTGGTTCTCAGATAATCATTAATTCAAAACAATATAAAGTGCTGGAGTATTTATCAAATACCGATGGATCATATGAAATTACACTGGATAAAGCTTTAGAAAAAGATGTGAATGTAAATCGAATGTTGGAAAACTCAAAAATTCACTATAATCCTTTAATAGATCTTACTTTTGAGGATATGGAGCCTGCTCTCAAACCAATGAAATTTGTTAAAGGAATATATAAGAATGGCATGGTTGAAGAGGAATATGAATTAGGCGGTTTAGTCGGCGATAAATTGCATAGCAGTATTGAAATGAGTCGTGATAATACAAATGAAATACCTTTTTTAAGAAAGGTGGAACGCTTTTTAATTGCTAGGACGTGATAAAAATGACAAATATAAATATCTTGAATGAAGATTTAGAACGAATTGGACTCATAGATGATTATGAGTCTTTTTCATTTACCACAAATTATAATAAGGTTGGTGAATTTCTCCTTGCTATTGAAGCAGACGATAATAATGTTCGCTTATTAGAAAAAGATCAATTGATCTTAGTTGGAAACAATAGAGAGAAGGTTGGAAAAATTGATCATACTGAATATGATTTAAATGAAGAAGGAAAAGTTATTAAGAAGTTTTCAGGTAAAACACTAGGCACAATTTTCGAAGAGCGCATTACCCTTACATATGGAGAGAATAACGAGAAAAGAGCTTATGATCAAATACAAGGAAATGTTGAAACGGTTATCAGACATTATATTAATCGAAATATTGTAAATGCTATTAATCCTGCCAGAAATATTCCTCAATTGGAAATGACAACCAATAAAATGCGTGGTGAAATTATTCGTTATCAGTCTAGGCATAAAAAGCTTAAAGAAGAAGTGGAGCAATTAAGCGAATTGTATGGGCTAGGTTGGCATATTTACCTTGACTTCCTCAAAAACAAATGGGTCTTTGATATGTATGAAGGAAGAAACTTAAGCGTTAATCAATCGGAAAATTCACCTGTTATTTTTTCTCCCAAATTCGATAATATACAAGGTTTACGTTATATAGATAGCAATTATACTGAAAAGAATGTTGCTTATATTGCAGCCGATGGTGAGGGAGAGAAGAGAAATATCTATTCAATAGGGGAGGCATCTGGCTTAAAGAGAAAAGAAGTATTGATTGAAGTGAGTGCTTCAGAAGGAAAATATATTGATCCAATTGAAGAGGGAAAAAGAAGACTCCAAGAACACAGCAGAATTAACACATTGGACGCTGAAATTAATAATACTGATATGTTTCAATATGAGCGTGATTACAAATTAGGTGACATTGTAACTGTCCAACATGATGATTGGAGAATCAGTAAGGATATGCGTATTACTTCCATTACAGAAGCTTTTGAGCCTTCAGGATATAAGCTGATTGCAACATTTGGAGATAAAATTCCCTCTTTAGCAGAACGTATTAAACAAGAATTAAAGATTTTTGAACCATACATAAGAAAGTAAGCCTTCCTTTTGCCAGGAAGGCTTTTAATTTTACAGGAGGATAAATGATGAATGAAGTTTGGAAGTTAGATAAAAATTATTACTGTTTATATGTTGAATCAAAGGATGTAATGAAAAGGATCAAGCGTTATTACACAGACTTTGTTTTAATGGCTGAATACTATGACCATAATGGAAAGTTACAAGCAAGGCAATATAAAGTGGAAAAGAAGCGTAAAAGAGTAGCAGTTCGCTTAAAAAACATTGGGTAACTCCATATTCCTCTTTAGGATATAATCCCCTTACCTCGATTTTTCCCCCTCTTAATTCCTTTATAATTAGCTAGAATTTCCTCAAAAGTGTATCAAATACACATGTTAATTTTTCTCTCTTATTATTTTTTAATTTATATATAGCTGTGAAAATTTTACTATAAACGGCAGGAAACACCTTCCAATTGTCGAACCATGATAATAGGGGGGTGTTTTTTTGTTTTATGTAGAATTTATTGATTATGAGACAAATCATACTTTTGCTATCTTACCTGACCTAACATTAAGAGAAGCATTAGAGTGTATTCGGATTTATAAGCGAGAAGATCATTCATATTACGATTATGAGAAGAAAATGATGATGCATCAGCGGTATGTAAGTAGTAATAGGTTTGTTAAACGAAAAGGAGATAAAACAATAAAAGGCTTTCAATTATTTCTTGAAGCATATCAAGTGAAAACTAATTAGAAATATTATCCTGTTTTAGAAGGTTATTCTTTCAGGAGCGTCGAAAGTAATGGGTATAAAAGCAGAAGGAGATGTTTAGGGGAAATGAAAAAAAGCATTAGTATATTTCTGTCTTTTGTTTTATTATTTAGCATGTTTATATTTAATAATGAAGCAGAAGCAGCAGCTGTAAACCAACATAATACAGTTAATTCGGCAAAATTAGATGTACGTGAGAAGCCAAGTCCTAGAGCAAAAATAGTAGGTTCTCTCAAAAAGGGAAAAGTTGTATTTGTTTACAATACTGAGCCGGGTGGTTGGTCTAAGATTAAGTACAATAACAAGGCAGGGTACATAGCAACTAGTGGACTTAAGATTGGTTCCATCAAAGTTAATTATACAATGGATAAATACGGTGTAATTCAAGCGAATTACGATGATGGGGAGACAATAAGGTTAAAGGTTGGACAAAGAATTCAAGTGAAGCGTGTAGACAAACTAAACAGAGATAAATACTATGATAGAGTGCTGATAAGCTACGGACCCATCGATTTCACTAATAACAATGACATAATTGGTCTAAAGCCAGGTGTAAGTGAGTTGACTATAATACCATTTTCATACAACTGGGAAGATGCTCATGTAATATATATTGAAGTATATAAATAGACAAAAAGGTAAAATTTTTAGAATCGCTTTTTGGCGGTTCTTTTTTAATAGTACACCTTTTCTTCAAAAATATGAATTAATTGTAAGAAATCTATTTAGATGTAATGAAAGTAGTGGGATATATCTAAATATAGAAGGAGATGTATTGAAAAGATGAAGAAAATTATTAAGGTTATACTGCCTTTAATATTATTGCTGAGCTTTTTTTGCTCTGCGATACAAACAGAGGCAAGCAGCAAATTCAAAGATATCAAAAACCATTGGGCGGAAGAAGAAATCAAAAATTTAAGTAGTAAAGGTGTAATCAGTGGTTTCAAAGATGGAACATTCAAACCTAATATAACGGTGACAAAAGCACAAGCGGCAATAATGATTGCGAGAGCATTAAATTTAGATTTAAATAATAGACCGAATCCGAACTTTGCAGATGTTGGTACTAGTCATACAGCATACAAAGCAATTGCAGCGCTTGTAGATGAAGGGTATTTTTTTAAAACACCAAAATTTTACCCTGATCATGCCTTTATTAGACAAGAAATGGCTAGAATATTAGTAACTGCTTATTCCCTTAAGGGAGTTGGTCAATCACATTTCGCAGATGTCCCTACTTGGGATGTGAAATACAAAGATATAGACGCTTTAGCCTATAATAGTATTACTCAAGGTTATCCAGATGGAACATTTAGACCGCATACGTCAGTTACAAGAGCACAGTTTAGTGTTTTTATAGTAAAGGCTATGCAAGCTTCAAGCGACACTGAAAAGATAAAAGAAGGAAGTATCGCTTTAAATAAAAACAACGTTTCTATTTTAGAAGGTTCTGAAGAGAGATTAATCATTAAGCGTGTGGATTATCCCGATAAAGAAATTTCTGCGGATAAGAATCAAATAAAATGGTTTTCAGAAAACGCAGCTGTTGCCACTGTTGACTCGAATGGTAATATCAGGGGAGTTTCTCCCGGAACAACTAAAATTGGAGTTATAGTAGATGGAATTAAAATTTTTTGTACCGTTCAAGTAAAGCCAATTCAAGTAAGTGGAATTGATATCCCCTCCAAAATTATTATAACAGAAGGACAGGAACAAGAGATAATTGCGAAGGTAGTGCCTGAAAAAGCTCATGATTATAAAATTATTTGGCTTTCTTCAGACAACAATATTGTTTCTGTTGATGCTAACGGAAAAATCAAAGCACTAAAAAAAGGTACTGCAAAAATTAAGGCAACAATTAGTGGTTCCAATACAATTTATTCAGAGGCAGAAGTAACTGTTCAAGAGAAGGTTTTAACTTTAGAAGAAGTTACCAATGCTGATCAAGCTATCTATGAGAAATATTTAAATCAGAATTATAATTCATTACCAACTCCAATGGGAGATTGGAACCCAACACTCTCTGTCCGTAAAGCAGATAAGAATGTTTATATTGAAATAAAATGGAACAGTTTGAAAGTGTCTCCATATGATTTAGAATATAGTAGACCACAAGAAGAAATACAAAAATTTGGAAAAGTACTATCAAATGCTGATAGAATTGAAACAAAGAGGTTGTTGAGAGAGTATATGAAAAAAATAGCATCGGATACAATCTCTTCGTATCCGGGATACTATGTTAGCGGTAAGTTTTATACAAGTGGATATAGGTATCCATATATAAAAGAAGGATTTTGGTCAATTTCATTTTTGACTTGGAATAACTTTAATGGAAATAGTTTAACCTCTAATTTAGTATGGGATACGAAACATGACGATTATGATTTTTTACTAGATCAAAAAATTTCAAAGATTGGGTACATTAATCCTCTGGATAACAAAATTTATTATGGTACAAGTTTTACCGATAAGCCTATTCAAATAAAAGTTGGTGAAACGCTTCAACTACAATTAGCATTTTTACCTGAACAAGACTATAGAAACATGACGTATAAAGAACTTGGATTTGATATTAGCCCTTTACTAGGGGGGCAATATTTTGATGTCAATTCTTCCGGTTTAATAACGGGTAAAGCAAAAGGAAAAGGATCTATTTTCATTTATAGTTCGAGGTACAATAATATCACTCCGAGTATTAAAGTGGAAGTTACAGAGTAAATTATTAGTAGAAGATGAACGAACTATATTAGACTAGCCTGCGAAATGTCCATTCCAAATAAGACACGTCTAAATGGCGTGTTTTTTCTTATATTGTCATATTGGTCACGATGTAGTTTTTAACAATTTAAGTTAAGATAGAGACTAGAAAGAGAGTAAAACGGTTGAAGAACAGCGAGGTGGGGTTAGTGAACGGTTTTAACTTTTTTAGAGAGAATCCAATGACAAAGTTTGTTAGGGAACAACAAGCGTGGAAAAGACAGCTTATAGGTTTGGCTCGCTCTCCTTTTAAAGAGGTATTTGAAGAACATAGAAAAATGAGAGAGAATTCATTTAAACCCTTTTTTGAAGTAAATAAGGTAGCTGAAGCTTTAAGAAGATGGTCTGAAGGTATAGAAGATACAAAGGAAGACATGATAACTTTTAAAAAGGCAATGGTAGACTTAGGCTATCCTCCAAATGATTGGATTGATATAAGAAAGCTCAGACAGATTGCTCAAGATTATAGTGAGAATGGAAAAGAGCATGTAGCAGAATATATTGATGAGTTTATGGTAAAGTTTTATGATGAGAAAATGCTTGAGACAATAAGGGCTAATTGGAATGAAAAATCCTATCTTAAGAATCGATTACCTTTATTAAGAAATGCAATTATGGCTCATAAGTTAGGAATGTACGATCTCGTGGTTCCAGCAGTATTATCTCAACTAGAAGGGCTAATAATTGATTCCTTTGAAATTAAAGGATTTGTCAATGAAGACATACAATTAATTTTACTTGAACATCTATTATTGAAGAATAAAGAAATTACTCATAGTTTTGATTATGATGATGCAATTTATGAATATTATTCAACTAATATTTTAGTAAGCTTTAAGCACGGAAGTTTTATCAAGTCGGATGTGAGTAGGCATGCTATTTTACATGGTGGATATACAAACTTTGGCAAAGAAACATCCTCATTAAAAGTGCTTTTATTAATTGATTATCTAATTGATGCAATAGAAGATTTGAGAGAGAAAACTATTAAATTAGCAAAAGAAGAGGTACGTATTTATAGAAAACTTAGATATCAACGTCAAAATAGAAGGAAGAGAAATAGATAAAGAGACTAACCAAAGCCTAAGTACGGTAATTCGTATTTAGGCTTTTTTTGTTCAGGCTATAGAAAAAGTTTCTAAGTGAAATAGTTTTATTTGTAATTAATTTGTATCTAAGGAAACCATTTCAGCTATTCGTCTAAGTTTTAATCCTTTATCCTAATTAAGGAGCTTGATTAGGAGGAAGTAATAATGGAGCAATTAATCAAAAATAAAGACAATACAGGCGATGATTTACAGAAAGAAATACATATTAATAGAAGAATAAAGAAAAAACAAAAAGCACCGGACTTCTACGTAACACACAAATACAAAGAGGACACCGATAAGACACTAGAAGACTTACTATATAGTAAAGAATTTGTTGAAACTCTTTACAAGATGGTAATGAAATATACTGACTAAACACATAATCAGATAACACTCCAATAGTTAAAGAAGAACTTATTAAGATATAAATGATTGAAAGGTGAGACATCATGACGAAAACTGATAATGATTCAAAGACAAAGGTGAGACAATCTACAAAGATCATTTATCATCCAGAAATTCTTGAAGAATTTAAAAAGAAATTAATAGAGCATTTTCCTGAGAAAATTCTTCAAGAATGGGCAAAACAGATTAACAAGTATTATTAATTTGGAAGTCCTGTGAGTATTTCTTTTCGATTTAGGAATTATTCGATTCACTAACTCTGGGCAATTGAGTAAAATTTAGTAGATTGCAAGCTAGCTACGTGTTAAAATAGAGGGAGAAAAATGGGATACTGTTAGAAGATAGTTGTGAGACAAAATTCCAAAAATATGACCGAGTAAATTAAATAAACCGTTATATATCAACCATATACACACGCCTTTAGCTCAGCAGGATAGAGCAGCAGCCTCCTAAGCTGCAGGTCAGAGGTTCAAATCCTCTAAGGCGCGTAAAACAGAAGGGAAAACCCCTTCTGTTTTTTTTTGCTCTTTAACTTTCTATTTGACATCCCTCTTAATGGAAATGTCGAAAATGCCGGATGAGCAATACAGCAATCTCCAGCAGCAGGTTAAAGTCATCGGGCTGGATGAGAGATGGAAAGAAGCCAGAGATATATACAGCTGTGTGAACCTGATGTTCGACGATATGGCGTTCTTTATGGTACAAAACAATTTGACCGAAGAAGACGTGCTAGAAGAGGAAATAAAATTGACTTTCCGGATTATGTTATCAAGTTGTTTGAAGGCTATTTAGGCTAGTTACACGGTAGACTCCCGAAGCAGTTCTAAAAAGGGATCTTAAGAGGAAAAGAGCCGCTCACTGCTCAAAATGACGAATCTATTTCTAGAGGCGATTTGATAATTGAATGACGATCAAAAAAGTTAAAATAGGAGTTCTCCAAACAACATCTTTAATCAAGAATACAAGCACAACACCTATATAATCATTCAACGTATAGAGAAAGTGCTGTACGTTTTCATTGATTGTTTTACGAGATCCATTTTCTTGATTTTAACAAAATTTACAATGTGCAAAATTCAAATTAAATATTAAAAATACTTCTCAACAAGCATTAGTTACTAGATATACCCATATCTAACAAGTGCGGATTCTCTGTATAAAAAACTTCGTATTAAATTGATAAGAATTTCAAGAGATTTTGATAAGATTTTAAAGTTTTATTTTCTAAATATTCTATATAATCTAAATAAATCAGAGATAAAGGGGGAAAAAAGATGCAGAGAAAAGGAAATTTGGCATTCGTTTTATTAAGCGCTTTTCTACTGTTTATATTTGCAGGCTGTTCCGGAAAAAAAGATGCCGGCTCAGAAAATGGTGGAAAAGATAGCGAGAATGGCGGAACGGTCACAATCGGGATTGCACAGGACGCCGTTGCCATTGATCCGGCCTTTTCCTACGATTTTGCGACAGGACCAGTCGTTAACTCCATCACAGAAGGATTGCTTAAATTCGATAAAAACGGCGAGCTTCTTCCTAACCTTGCAAAGGAATGGGAGAATCCTGATGAGAAGACATACATTTATCATATCCGCGATGACGTGACCTTCTCAGATGGAAGTCCGATGACAATGGAAGATGTTATGTTTTCAATGGAAAGAATTAAAGATCCTGCAACCGCTTCCTATGTAGGCTGGATGTATGAAAATGTAGAGAAGATTGAACAAGATGGGGATTGGACAATTAAAGTCACATTATCAGAGCCTGATGCTTTGTGGCAATATGTACCTGCAACAACTGCTGGACATGTAATTTCTAAAAAGTATTTTGAGGAACATAAAGAAAACTTCGGCAAGCCAGAAGGTGGACTATTGGGGACAGGGTCCTTTAAGTTTGTAAGCTGGCAAACAGGATCAGAAATTGTTTTGGAGAAAAATGAAAATTACTGGAATAAAGAGGGCGGCCCTTATGTGGATAAAGCGGTTTTCAAAGTGATTCCCGAGGGCACAACGAGAATTACCGGGTTGAAAACGGGGCAATTAAATATTGCCACAGAGCTTCCTCTGGATCTAGTGGAAAAAATAAAAGAAATGGATAATGTGAGATTGGATACGTCAGATTCATATTTAATAGATGGTATCGAGTTCAATACACAAAGAAAGCCATTTGATGATCCTAAGGTAAGACAAGCAATGAACTATGCGCTTGATAAAGATAAAATTTTAAAGCAGATTGTTAAAGATGCGGGGATTCCTGCTGAAGGGTCAACTGTGCCGCCAGTCATGTGGACGTTTTCTAAAGATAAGTGGGAAGCTGCAAAGAAAGAGTTGCCTGACTACTCTTCCAACATAAAAAAAGCAAAGAAATTATTGGCAGAATCAAGTGTGCCGAACGGCTTCAAAGCGACCATTTCCACTGATGGAGACAGTCTCCGAATGAATGCTGCTTTGGCGTTGCAAGCTGCAGTTAAGCCGCTTGGCATTGAATTAGAGGTTGAAAAGCTGACTGGAGAGGAATTGATGACCCGTACATTCGGCGGCGCCAGAGATTATGATATTGCGGTGCAAAACTGGGGGTCGGATTTCCCAGATCCTTCAGGAAACTTAAGTCCGTTATTCCACTCAGCTAACACAGCTGATGGCGGTGCCAATTACGCCAACTATAAAAATCCAGAAGTTGATAAGCTGCTTGAAGAACAAAACAAGTTGATCGACCATGACAAGCGTGCAGAGCTAATGATTCAAGCACAAAAAATCATTGCGGAAGATTCGCCATGGATCACACTAAGCCATCAAAAACAAATGATGGCAATGACCAATAACGTGGAAGGTTATCATATCACTCCATTATGGTATTGGGATGATATCTTAAAAAACATTAAATTAAAATAATGGCAGTATGAAAGAGCTCCTCTTCATCAAGCATTTATTTGAAGAAGGGGAGATTCTCCCTTCGGAAGTCTTCCTTTTTGATATGGGGCAGCATGGATTAATGCTTGGAACAAGGAAGGGCGATAGCGTAAATTATTTTCCCTTGAAGGAGGTGTAGGCTTGACTAGCTATATTATAAGGAGACTTCTCTTTTTAGTTCCCATATTATTCATTGTATCTGTTCTCATTTTTGGCATGTCAAGACTGGTACCCGGGGATCCGGCAATCATCATGGCGGGCGGACACCAAACGTCACCGGAAGTCTTAGATAATATCCGTGAAAAATACCACTTGAATAAGCCGGTTATAGAACAATATGCCATCTGGTTGAAGAACGTGGCTGTAGGAGATTTGGGCGAGAGTTTCAAAATGAAGCAATCTGTCACAAATATGATCGTGGAGCGCCTGCCGCTCACATTCCAATTAATTGTCATGAGTATGATCTTTACCTTGATCATCGCCATACCGCTTGGTATATTGTCAGCTGTTAAGAAAAACACTTGGATGGATCACCTCTCAACTTTATTCGCTTTCGTGGGAGTATCTTCTCCTGTGTTCTTCACCGGTATTTTGATGGTACTGTTATTTTCCTACCATTTGGATTGGCTGCCTGCTTTTGGAGCGGGGAGCGGATTTAATGAGAACTTGATTCATTTGCTGCTTCCTTCTCTCGCACTGAGCTTCAATATGATCGCTTTAAACTCCGGAATTACAAGAAGCGGTATGATTGAAGTAATGAACACGAACTATATTCAAACAGCTGTAGCGAAGGGGTTGCCGCGAAAAGCCATTATTTTCAAACATGCATTGAGAAATGCACTTATACCACTTGTCACTGTAACCGGAATCCAAATCGGTGTTCTCATTGTAGGAACAGTGCTTGTTGAATACACATTTGGTCTGGGAGGGCTGGGCAGTCTTATTATTAACGGGGTCCAAACGAGTGATTACCCCGTTGTCCAGGGAACCATGCTTTTTATGGTGGTTGTCTTCCTGCTGATCAACCTTGTCGTTGATGTTCTTTATGCTATTATCGATCCAAGAATACGTTATAAATAGAAAGGAGGCATACGATGGAACTCCAAAGTCAGCCACCTGCACAACTGCCGGCAGCTCCAGCAGAGAAAAAAAGAAGTGTATGGAAGTCACCGCTTTTCAAAAATAAATTGTCAGTGATGTCGGGAATAATTATTATTATGATAATACTTATTTCGCTGTTTGCCCCGCTGATTTCTCCATATGATCCTGATGTGCAGGACCTGAGCAAATCATTAGAGCCTGCTTCCTCTGCACATTGGTTTGGCACTGACATGCAAGGGAGGGATATTTTAAGCAGGATCATTTATGGAACGAGAACAACCTTGCTCGGAGCAGTGTTTGTCGTATTGCTATCAGTTGTTGTCGGCGTTCCACTAGGCCTTATCTCCGGCTATTTTGGAGGTAAGATTGATAACCTTATAAACCGTGTCTGGGACGTTCTTCTCGCTTTTCCAACCATCTTACTCGCATTCATTATTGTTGCCACATTTGGAAGAGGCTTTGAAAACGCTGTAATCGCGCTAGGTATCGTGTATGTTCCGATGATTGCCAGGCTTGTTCGCTCTGTGACACTTGTAGAAAAAGAGCAATCCTACATCGATGCAGCTCAAGCTTTAGGATATTCCCATACACGTATCATCTTCCGGCACATTTTACCTAATTGCCTGTCACCGATTATTGTTCAAGTCGCAATCGACTTCGCCTATGCGATCATCGATTTGGCGGCATTGAGCTTTCTAGGACTGGGTGTACAGCCTCCGACGGCAGACTGGGGATACATGCTGTCAGAAGGAAGGGAATATTTACTCATTTCTCCGAATACGGCTTTAGCAGCAGGTTTTTCTATTATGATCACCGTGATTGCGTTTAATTTGTTTGGCGACGGTTTGCAAAGCCAGCTAGACCCAAAACAGCGAAAAGCAAGTTAATCTAATGGATGACCGGAGGATTTATGTTGCTTTCTCTTAATCTATTCACGGCATTAATCATTTTGGGCATTGTTGGCGGAATGATCAGTCTCACTATGATTGTCATGATTTTAATAACCGAAAAAGAAGTCGACTTTTTGGAAGTCGAGAAAAAAAGAGCGGATCTCGAAGTGCTGCTGAACGAATCTAAGCTACTTCACTTATCCGCTCAAATTCAGCCCCACTTTCTCTTTAACACATTAAACACAATTTCGACGTTAATTCGTTTAGAAAAAAATAAAGAGGCGGAGCAGGCTATTTACTCCATGTCATCGCTGCTCCGCTATCACTTAGATAAAAAAGCCTCACTTATTTCTTTAAAAGAAGAGATGAAGTATGCAGAGCAATATTTATCCATTCAACAGCTTCGATTCGGACCTAGGCTGGAATGGAAAATTGATGCTCCTGAAGAATTGCTGGAAATGAAAATACCAATGCTTGTTATCCAGCCATTAATTGAAAACGCCTGTATTCATGGAGTGGAGCCATCTATGGACGGAGGTAAGATTAGTATATCTGCCACAAGCACGGATGGAGTGCTGCTATTGGAAGTTAGAGACAACGGAGCAGGAGTCAGTGAGGCTGTGGTCCGTGAGTTTGAACAATGGAAAGCACACAGCCATAGTGCAAAGAACGGAACAGCTATTGGCCTAAGAAATGTCCATTCCCGCCTAAAAGAACAATTTGGCAAAAATAGTGGATTATCAATTAAGAAGGATAGAAAAGGTACAATCAGTACAATTACGATCACACCTATTTCCCAAGATTTCCAAGAAAATGATCATGCGTAAAGGAGGGGCCATATGAAAGTACTCATAGTTGATGATGAACCCTTGGAGCTTTTGAATATTGAAAGCATTCTTCATTCATTTGACCCCCTGATTGATGTATTTACAGCGGCGAATGGCTATGAAGCCTATAGCATGCTGAAAGATGAGCCCATGGATATTGTTTGCCTGGATATTCGAATGCCTGGCTGGAATGGAATTGAAACATTGCAGAAAATTAAGGCGCAGTGGCCTCATGTGAAGGTCATACTTATTTCTGCCCACGGTGAATTCCATTACGCGCAAGAGGCCATTGTATCCGGAGCATCCATCTATCTTTTAAAACCTGTGGTTCCGGAAGAACTGATGAATGCGATCAGAAGAATGCAACATGAGATTGAAAGAGAGCTTGAGGAACAGTTACTGTTGCTGCAAATGGCAGCTGAAAAATGGTCAAGAGGAGAGGAATCAAAAAAGCTGCTCTTTGGTGCGCACCTTCATATCCAGCCTAATGTGGTCACTGTCATCAGATTCAATCGTAACAAACCTTTTGATAAGGCGTTCTGGGATACCATCGTATGCCGAACACTTGATAAGACAACAGCTGTCCCCCAGTCTGTCGATGGGCACTGGATCTATTTGACAGAATGTCCTGAAGGAAACAATTACACGGTGAAAGAGAAGCTTTCCTTCCTAAAATTAGAGCTTGCGGAGAAGGATAAAGAGATCGAATGGCTGTTTGGCGTAGGGGAAGCTGTTGCCCATCCAGATTTTCTAAAGCAATCGTACGATAGTGCTGTGCAAGCTGCATTAAACAAGGATGAAGCGGTGATTCAACAATGCCTTCATTTCTTATCACAGCAATATGCCAGTCCGATTACTTTGAATCAATTAGCACAAGAGGTTCATCTCAGTGCCTCACATTTAAGCAGAATATTCAAGAGCCAGCTTGGAATTACGTTTGTTGATGTCTTAACAAAAATTAGAATTGAACAGGCAAAGGAACTATTGAAGAACAAAGAGCTGTCCATTCAGTTCATATCCGACCGAATAGGTTTCAGCAGTCCGGATTACTTTTCTTCAACTTTCCGGAAGCTAGAGGGAATTTCCCCAAGCCAGTTCCGTTTACAGAGGGAGCATGACAAACAATCATGTTCCTAACATTGCAAATTTTTACTCTTGTTAGTTTATTTTTGTTGTTAATCGGTGCTCGGCAAGTAGAGAAGAACAACCCCGACCTAGAACGTCCCATTGGCTTAGGAAAAGGGATTGTTATCCTCGTGAATCAATGGGTTGGATTGACCACATTTCTTGTTGCAGCGCAATTGTCATATGAGCAGGGCGTGAGTGGTCTATTCGGCTATTGCCTGGCTGGATTGGCCAGCCTGCTCTGCCTATACTTCCTGTTGAAAAAAAGAGCAGTGCCGCATGATCCGGTGCATGCGACAAGAACAATAAAGCCGCTTTTGCTGCTTTATTATCTAGAACATTTTATTGTAAGCCTATTGGCTGCAAAGTTTATATTCAAGCTTTTCTATAGCGTAAATATAGTGATCTTAGCCGGCTTGTTTGTCGTCTTTTATCAATTTATTCTTTTGGCGAAAAGTAAAAATCTTTATATTCGCTCTCTCATCATCAGCATGCTGGCGTTGGTTGCTACTGTGCTTTTACCTACCTTTGTATATTTAAAGATGAGTGTGCCCACGATCTATTCTGGTGTTCACTTTTTGGCACCGGAGATGCTTATTTTGGATGATCTGTCGGGATGGCTTCTAGGAGGAGTATTATTCATTCGGTTCATGGCTCATCACCTATTGAATCAAAACATGCGGAAAATCTTTATGAATATTAAACAAGAGAAAAGACCTCTTGCTTTTACGATTTCATCTTTCATATGGTTCTTTGTCCCGCTCTCGATGGGAACCTTGGCGTTTGTCGCCAAAGCATCCGCCATATGGCCGGCTTCCAATGATGAAGTAGGTCTTCAAGTCGTCCAGCAGTTTGGCGGACAGCTTGGAATTGTTCTGTTAGTCGTAACCTTGCTGGTCATTTTGTTCTCTTCCTCGGCTGGTGATTTTGTTGATAAAACCTTTGTCCGAAAAGATATCTTCGTGAAGGCAGCGGTATTAGGAATGGCTGCGTTGATAGTAACTACGCTTCCAAAGCTTACGATCCTTGATGTCATGGTCTTTGCCTCTCTTGTTTGGGCTCCGGTGGTTCCAGCTATGTATTTAATGGAAACAAGCCTATTGGCCAGGTGGCCCGTAGCTTTCGTTTTTCTAGCCGGTGTAGGAGCAGAAACATACGGAATGTTTCATTTTAGCTTAGAATGGGGAATTTTGCTGTCTGCCATGGTATCTGTTTGTCTGTCTTTCTTATTCAGAGGATACCGCAGTAAAGAAAAAAAGCAATCAGCATAAAAGTCTTCCGCTTTTCTATTAAAGGGGGAATGTGTAAATGAGTGATTTACTTACAGTAAAAAATTTATCCACTCAATTTCAAACAGAACGGGGAATTGCTCATGCGGTTCGCTTTGTGAATTTCTCCATCAAATCAGGAGAGACAATGGGAATTGTAGGCGAAAGCGGCAGTGGCAAAAGTGTGACAGCTAAATCGATCATGAGGCTTGTTGAAGGCCAAAACGGAAAAGTTGTATCTGGGGAAATGATTTTTGAAAATATTGATCTAGCGAAACAAACGGAAAAACAAATGCAGAAAATCAGAGGCAATTCAGTGGCGATGATCTTCCAGGACCCAATGACCTCTTTGAACCCTTTAATTAAAGTGGGCGCCCAGATTGCAGAGGTGCTTCGTTTTCATAAAGGAATGGCCAGGCAGCAAGCGAAACAAGAAGCAATAAGGCTCATGACTCAGCTTTCCATCCCTTCACCGGAAAAGCGTTATCATCAGTATCCGCACGAGTTTAGCGGGGGAATGCTGCAACGGCTAATGATTGCCATTTCATTGGCATGCAAGCCGAAATTGCTTATTGCCGATGAGCCAACAACCGCGTTAGATGTAACAATACAAGCGCAAATTCTAAGGCTAATGAAAGAGCTTCAGAAGCAATACGGAATGGCCATTCTGATGATCACTCATGATTTAGGCGTTGTAGCCGAAATTTGTGACAAAGTATCGGTTATGTATGCAGGTGAAATTGTTGAAAGCACAAGTGTGGAAAATATTTTTGAGAAACCGCTGCATCCTTATACAAAAGCGTTAATGGATTCAAGACCGAAGCTTGGTCATAGGGAGAAAACACTTAAATCCATCGAAGGCTCACCGCCTGATCTGGCAAAGGAGATTAATGGATGTCCTTTTGCTCCCCGCTGTGCTGTCAAAACAGAAATATGTGTGACAGAAAAACCTGCATTGAAACAACTCGCTCCTTCTCATTGGGCAGCATGTCATATGGCCGAAGTGGCAGTAAAGGAAGGAGGTGAGCGTCTTGACAGCCTTGCTACAAGTTGAAGGGTTAAAAAAATATTTTCCCGCTGGAAAAACGAATTTCCTTGGGAAGCATACACAGCTGCTAAAAGCCGTGGATAATCTTTCTTTCACTATCCGGGAAGGTGAGATATTTGGACTTGTCGGTGAGAGCGGATGCGGCAAGTCAACAACGGGCAGGTGTATTTTAAAGATTGAAGAGGCAACCGGCGGCAGTGTCTATTTTATGGGGAAAAATATTACTAGCCTTAAAGGGAAAGAGCTTTTACAGATAAGACGAGAAATGCAAATGATTTTTCAGAATCCCTATTCTTCTTTGAACCCAAGACTGACAATCCGTCAGACGTTGCAGGAAGTGTTAAAGGTACACCGGATAGCAACAGGAGATCAAGCAAAAGACAGGATCGTAGAGCTGCTAGAACAGGTCGGACTACCGACGGATGCGATGGACCGTTATCCGCATGAATTCAGCGGCGGACAACTGCAGCGCATTGTGGTGGCAAGAGCATTGGCTGTAAATCCTAAGTTTATTTTTGCGGATGAACCGGTTTCTGCCCTGGATGTTTCCGTGCAAGCTCAGATTTTGAATTTGCTGGCGTCACTGCGTGAAAAGCTAGGCTTGACGATACTTTTTGTGGCCCATGATTTAAGCGTTGTGGAGCATATCAGTGATCGGGTCGGAGTGATGTATCTGGGACAGATGGTGGAAATGGCCCAGGTGGAAGACTTATATGAAGAGCCGCTACATCCTTATACGAAAGCCTTAATACACTCAATTCCCATCAATAACCCGAAAGAAAAGAAAGAAAGAATTACATTGGAAGGAGATATTCCAAGCCCTATTGATCCACCAACGGGCTGCCGCTTCGCTTCCAGATGTCCTCAATGCTTTGCTCGCTGTACAGAAGCAGCGCCGATTTTTAAAGAAGTACAGCCGGGACATTTCGTAGCGTGTCATTTATATGCTAGTAACGAGAAATAGACTGGAACTTCCGTCTGGCCGGGAGATCGAGGTAAGTAGCTGATGTAGTTGAATTGTTGGCGCTAGATAGACTGCCGAGATTTTCGAGTAATGAGAAGGATGAAAAAGCTGTCTAATTTTACAAAAAAAGCAAACGGGGGAGAGGGAATGAGCTCACTAAAAGACCTTCTAGTGGAATTTGATGCCATTCATGGTGTATCAGGGGATGAAGAACGTGTTGCACAAGCTCTACAGGCTCATTTAAAGCCGGTGACAGACGAACACTTTGAAGATGCACTTGGAAATCAGGTATTTATCAAAAAGGGAAGCAACCCAGATTTTAAGGTTATGCTTGCGGCACATATGGATGAAATCGGCTATATTGTTCATAACATTGATAGTCAAGGTTTCGTTTATATTTTACCAGTCGGTTATCACGACAACCGAACAGCATTCAACCAAGTGCTAACGATTTATACAG
This sequence comes from Pseudobacillus sp. 179-B 2D1 NHS, assembly GCF_045370945.1. Lineage (NCBI taxonomy): Bacteria > Bacillati > Bacillota > Bacilli > Caryophanales > Bacillaceae > Pseudobacillus > Pseudobacillus sp. 179-B 2D1 NHS. The sequence continues at coordinate 390,857 of NZ_JBIQDP010000001.1, read as the reverse complement.
AAAAGGGCCCTGTAACAGGAATAACCGGGGGAAAGCCTGCACACATTGTGACACCAGAAGAGGCAAAACTCGCCATTCCTATTGAGGAGTTATATATTGACGTTGGAACGACAAGTAAAGAAGAAACGTTAGCGCTCGGCGTGCAGATCGGTGATTATCTGACATTTCAAAGAACGGGACAATTTCTAAATGACGGTAAGATTTTCACGGGAAAGGCTGTTGATAATCGTGCAGCCTGCGCAGTGATGGTGGAAGCAATGAAACGACTGGCAGACAAAAATATCGTTCCCACCGTTTATGGAGTGGGGACTGTGCAGGAAGAAATGGGCATCCGTGGTTCCGTCCCGATCTCGAACCGGATCCAACCTGATATCGGTCTTGCCCTTGATGTCTGCCTTTCCGGAGGAACACCTGCTTTAACTGAAAAAGACGTTGCAGTTACGCTTGGTGGCGGTCCCGCGCTTATGCTATATGACTGGACACCGAGTACCGGACACGGAAATAATGTCCCAAAGAAACTAACTCGCAAATTAATTCAAGCGGCAGAAAAAAACAATATCCCTTATCAGCGGGAAGTTGTTCTGAATGGCGGAACAGATGCCTGGGCCATGAGCGTAGCAGGCAACGGAGCTTTAGCTAGCTGCATTTCTTTTCCATCCCGTAATATCCACTCAGCAACTGGTTGTGTACATATAGATGATTTGGAATATTCTGTACAGTTGATTGTAGCATTTATTGAAGCCTTGCAGGAAAAAATATAAAAAGATAGGGGGCTATTCCATGAGTCAGGATAACCGACTTATGGAACAGCCCCTATTAGTAGGTTTTTAAAAAACAAAAGAGGTTTCCATAGGAATCAAGTCCATATCATGGGCTCATTTTCTTTCATTTATATAACTAATTTAAATAATAGTTTTGCAGTAACTATTCAATGGATCATTTTATTCAACGATTCTATCTGCTAATCGTTTCTCTTTCCAAGACACTGTGATAAATAGTGCAACCGCTAGAATAATGGCTGAAAAGATGTAAGGGAAATGGATGTTGAAATCAAACAGAATCCCTCCTATTGTAGGCCCTACAATATTTCCTAAGCTTGTATAAGTGGAGTTCATTCCTGCTACAAAACCTTGTTCATTTCCCGCAGTCCTTGAAAGAAAAGTGGTGAGCGCCGGCCGGAGCAGGTCAAAGGCTAAAAAGATAATACAAGTGACCATCAAAACAAGCCAGAAGTTAGTGACGACAGTTGAAGCAATAGCAAAAATGGCTCCAGTTATGAGGCATAATTGAATAAGCTTTTTTTCACCTAATACATGAATCATTTTTCCGAATAAAAAGACTTGGAAAATCATGCCGAATATCGAACTGATAGTAATAATATAAGCAATGTCCTTAGGGGTAAAACCAAATTTGTGATCAGAAAACAAACTAAAAACTGTTTCGTAAACTGATAACCCAAATGCCAGGACAAATACAATGATAAATGCCACAAAGTAAAGAGGATTTAATGACTTCTTTAACTCTTTTACAAAACTTGCTTTCTTGTTTTTAGAGGAAATAGCGGATAATTGTTCTTTTGTCAATGGCTCCTTAAGAATAAATAAGGAAGAAATAGCAGCAAGAAAAGCGATTGCTGCGGCACAAAAGAAAGGAACTCGAATGCCATATTCAGCTATAAACCCTCCAATGCCAGGGCCGATGATGAAACCGGTACTGATAGCCGCTGATAAATAACCTAATGCTTTAGGGCGTTCCTCTAAAGAGGTAATGTCTGCAATATAGGCTGTCACTCCCGGCATAATAAATGCTGCGCTGATTCCTCCTAGTATTCTTGAAAGATATAGGACTAAAACGTGCTTTCCTAATCCAAAAAGCAGCTCAGAAAGACAAAAGATAAACAATCCAATAATGATGATTTTTTTTCTGCCGAACTGATCTACCCATCTTCCGGCCACCGGGGACATTAATAATTGAGAAAAGGAGAAAGCGGCAACCATGTAGCCCATTGTGGCACCAGACAAATTCATTTCATTCATAAAGGAAGGCATAATGGGAATAATTAAACCAACCCCTAAAAAAGCAACAAAAATATTGCTTAATAATATAAGAAGTACTATTTTTTGATTACGAATCATAAGTGAGTATGCACACCTCTGCTTTCACGGGAAAATTTTCTCACAAACTTTTATTGATTCTATCGCTCCAACGAGATCCCTCTCCAAAACACTTTCCATGAAGCTTCCAACCTGTCTTCAACTTTTTTTAAGCTATTCGTATAAACAAGCTCCACCATAATCGCATCGATGATACCTATATAAGCAATCGTTGGTATCTGGGGGTCTGTTCCATAAATAACTTTTGCTTCAATCCATTCACTAAATTTCTTTTCAAGAGACTCTTTTACTTGCTGTTCAATATCTATAATGTTCTTCTCTATTTCTTTCAATAAGTGATCCGGGGGAAAGAAGGACATTCGAAGCCAAAATTTCATATATTCATCCTTCTGAAATAACTGTGTAACCATAATTAAAAAACCGTACAGATCCTTCTCCGGGTGATTGACCGCTTTTTCATTAAAGTATTGCAACTTTGAAGATAATTCTACTTCTTTTGCATCTTGAAGTAATTGTAAAAATAAATCGTCTTTACTCTTAAAATGAGCATAAATCGATTGTTTCTTTATCCCTGCTTCCTCAGCAATTTGCGATAGGGAAGCTCCCTCATAGCCATGGAGGGTAAAATACTTGAGTGCTGCTCCTTTGATTTTATTGCTTCTCACACACCATCACCTCTTTTTTAACGAACGTTCGTAAGTTAATTTACCAGAGAATGGACCGGCAAGCAAGCTAATTCTTTCATATACAAAATAAATGAAAGACAGCCTTTATTTTAATTGCAGAATGAAAGCAGCCTCTTTTTTAGGTGAATGGCCGTAATGGCAGAAAAATTTGATATAGTTGCTCGAAGGATTCCAGATTCAAAATAATACCAAAATGATAAAGGGAGGATGTATGAAGGGAGAACTTTTCTGCAAGCTGTCTCTGTCTTTTTTGAGTGTGTTAGTCTCTTCAACGCTTATCGCCTGCTCCAATGATGAATCTTCTATAAAAACTCAAGAGGAAAAACGCAAGGCACAAGAAACAGAGTCTTTTACACAAGCTAAGCTCTATCTTGTTAAAAAAGATGGAAGGTATGGCTTTATAAATCAGAAGGGACAATTGATGATTCCTTATCTGTATAAGTCAGCACAAAACTTTTCAGAAGGATTAGCGATGGTAAGCAAGGATGGAAAACATTATGGATATATAGATACAAGTGGTAAGGTGAAAATCCCTTTATACCTTCAAAACTGTGAAGGAGAGCTGCCATTATACGGCGGTTCAAATGATCAGCTGGATTTCAATATGGGAAAAGTCACCTATTATGATAAAAAGGCAGACAGCACGGGTATCTTAACTAACAAAGGACAAAATCTTCATTCTCCAAAATATAACTATGATTTTATAGAGGAAGGATATATATTTGCGACTGACAAGAAAACAAATCAACAAGTCGTCTTAGATAAAAACGGCAAAAAGGTGTTTACACCTAAGAGAGGCGAGGTCGTTAGGGATATTTATAAGGATTATTTTGCCGTTACCACTGTTAAAGAAGACGATGAACAGGAAGAGTTTGAGATAGTCGATTTAGTAGATAACCATAATAAGGTTATCGTCGACGCTACAGAAAAAAAGATTATACAATGGAAATATGGGAACGAAGGACTGATTCCGTACTATACTGATGACTTTTTTGAAGGCGAGGGATATGTAAATGACAATGGAGAAATTGTCATCAAAGCCCGGTTTGACAGTGCCAGCCCATTTTCAGAAGGGATGGCGGTTGTTGGATTAACACCAGAACAAGCAGAAGATCCCTACGTTAGGAGCGGTTATATTAATCAGACTGGAGAAATAGTTATTCCCGTCATTTATGATACAGCTACAGATTTTAATGAGGGAGTAGCTTTAGTATCCAAAGACAACAAATATTTTTTCATTAATAAAACAGGAAAGAAACTATTCAATCAATCATTTAGCGATGCGCGTAATTTTCAAAGTGGGTTGGCTCTCGTGAAGAAGGGAAACAAGCTGCAATATATAAATAAAAAAGGAAAAGTAGTTTGGGGAAATGTGATAACGAATGACAAGGATTTATTCGCAGATTTTATCAATGATGCGTTTTGAAGCATCTGGAAGAACGGCACCCTTTCAATGAAAAAAGTTTGAAAGAGCTACGGGACAATAAAGTAATTTAAAAAGCCAAACAAGCATAACCCCGTCCTGGATTTAGGACGGGGCAAAAATGTACTTGGTTAATTTTGGTGCAAGATACTTCGTTACACTAATAAAGTCATTTGAAAATCTAAGGCTGATTATGCTAATCCAAGTAATTAAAAATCGGTGTGGAAAACGGATTCTAATTGATTTTCTTGTATTTTGGCAGGCAGCCTTCTCATGATTGCATTACGAATCTTAATTTGAAAGGGATTGTCTAATTGCGCTACTTTTCCAATGCGCCATGAAAGATTGATAACCTTTTTTGTCTTTGGCATTCTTAAATTTTCAAATTCAAGAAATGCTTCTTCCCTACACTTCTTATACTTTAAAATTTTGCTTAGTATGATTGCATCTTCAATGGCTTGACCTGCTCCTTGACCAATATTAGGAGTAGTGGCGTGAGCTGCATCACCAATCAGCAGAATTTTATCCAAAGCAAAGCGATTGGTAGGCTTGAGATCAATGATGTCATTCCATATGAGTTTTTCGTCTCCTGTCCATTTGATTAACTCAGGTACAGGGAAATGATAATCTTGAAAGGCATGAGACAATTCATTCGTTGTAAAAGCTGACATGTCTTTGCTTTGAAAAGGTGCGTTGATACATGCAAACCAGTATATCTGATTATTTGTCAGAGGGGCCATGCCGAACCGTCCTTTCGACCCCCATGTTTCGGTAAATTCCCCGGGTATGACAAATTCTTTTGGAGGCTTCACCACAGCACGCCAACAAGTATAACCTGAATAACGCGGATTTATGGTTGAAAGGGATTTTTTCCGTACGACGGAATGGATCCCATCCGCTGCTATAAGTGCATCACCTTCTATGGCATTTCCATCTTCTAGACGCACTGTAACTCCCGTTTCATTTTAATATCCTCCGTTGTCCACTTTTTCTTGTTTTATTGGATAGTGATCTTCAAAAAAATGATTGCACGGAACAATTTTATTATCTACGACAGTATTAATATGTTTATGTCGCAGTTCGTTGGAAATGAGAAGGTGACTAGTGATATTTACATAATAAAATATAGAACATTATCAAACTTGTGATACGGAATATAGAGAAGAAGAGCTACAAAAACAAGCATAACGATAGCTAAAACAAGGCTACAAAAAGCTAAAAGTTTCTTCTCAGATCTTTTAAACAAAGAGGTCATACTTAAGATAAGTACTGTCGGAATACCAACATAAAAGGCGATCATTAAGTCAAATGCTAGTGGAGAACGAGCATGGATGACTGGTGAAGCAGCTAATAATATACCTAAGGTCAACGAAGTATAACTAAGCCAGGAATATCTTTTATTGTTTTTCATAACTTGCCTCATCTTTCACTTATAAAAACATTAATTACACATTTTAACTCATTTAGAATTAATATACAAACGAGGTTCGTGTGGCTGTCGTTTATTCAGTTGGGGGTATGGCTACATACTGGATTTGGTTCAGGAAAAATTGGAAGGAAGAAAAAAACAGCAAAGCTCCCGGCCTTTTAAAAAGTGTTGGCAATTTGGTGAAAGAGCCTAACCTTAAAAATACAGCAGAAATCGACTTAATTGAAAATGCAGATTGTGTAGTTATCGATGGACCATTGACGAAAGTGACGCCTAAATAATGTGAAGATGACACAATTATTTGGAAGGGTGGTAAGGTGCTTAACGTGATAAGAAGTCAGCAGGTTCGGATGTCTGGATAGGATGTTATTTAAACAGAAGTATAGGGAAGAGGGTGAGGCCCTCTTCAAGACGCTGTAAACCTAATGAAATACATCATTTTTGTTATCAATATATAGTGATCCATCTTTTTGAACTTCAGCATAGAAGACATCGGAAATAGAATTGATACCAGCTGATTGTAGTTGTTGATCTAACCACTCCTCGTTAAGATTTAACTTTTCTAAATTCTTTTTATCAATTTCGCCATCAGAAATCACAGACATAGGAAGAGGGAAAAAATCGGTATTAGTTTTTGGGGTGTTCATGCCGCTCTCAATCAAAGTCTGCTTTGGTTCCTTTTTTATTACGGAGAGAGTGCCATCTGTTTCAAAAATTGCGTAATCAACATCAGAGGTGGAAAATACGTTCTTCTTTCGTAATAAAGTGTTTAAAGAATCTATATCTAGCCGCGCCTTGCGGAGAGTATTTTCCATAATTTTTCCTTTTCTAATAAGAATGATTGGTTGTCCTACAATAGCATAACGTGCATTTTTAGATTTTATATCTAGAAATCCGAGAAAGATGGTGAAAGCGCTCCAGCCTAACAAAGAGATCAGTCCGTTACGAATACTTAGTGAGTTATCAATAGCAAGAGAAGCCCCTATAGTACCGATTGAAATAGCAGATACAAAGTTAAAAAAGGTCATTTGGGAAATTTCTTTTCTTCCAATAAGCCTTGTTAAAACTAATAAAGTAATAAAAGAAATAGAAAGCCTTAGAACTAGTTCTGGAACCGACATAGTTAAACTCCTTTCATTCATTATGGAAAGTAAATTACTACGTATTGTTCCAAACTTTTAAAATTTGATGTATCTTCTATTGATTTTTTTGAAAAATATAGAAATGATCAGTATGCCGTAGTTCGTTAAAATATAACAGATTAATAAATACCCCAATGGAAAATAAGGGCGCCAAAATATGAAGGCAGCGGGCAGCTGTTCTGTTATTTGGTGCCCTCTTTTACTTTATAGGAGGAAAGGGATATGAATGCATAACAATTAAAATTAAACTAAGGGGCAGTTTAATTGGAGAGGGAATGATAATTTTTAGAGGTTATTTTTGTCTTAATATCGAAACAAGGATTAGGGGAGTAGTCTTTTTATTGGAGGATATGTAATGAACATAAAAACAAAAAGGTTATTAATACGTAAATTTACATTCGATGATTGGCAAGCTGTCTATGAATATACTTCTGAGGTTAATGTAATGAAATACATACCAGAAGGTGTTTTGACTAAAGAAGATGTAAAAGAATTTATAAATAAAAACAAGGATGATGCGGCTGAGAAATTTGCTGTTGTATTAATAGACGAGAATATTGTTATTGGACACATCGTTTTTTTAAAGTATTTTGGTGAGCATACTTATGAGATTGGGTGGGTGTTTAACCCAAAATATCACAATAGAGGATATGCTTCTGAAGCAGCACGAGCGGTTTTAAAATTTGGTTTTGAAAAAATGAAATTACATAGGATTATCGCAACGTGTCAACCAGAGAATATTCCATCATATCGAGTTATGGAGAAGATTGGAATGAGAAGGGAAGGATATTTTAAAAAATGTATCCCAAAGGAAAATGAATGGTGGGATGAGTATTATTACGCTATTCTAGAGGAAGAGTGGAAAATAGATAGTGTAAAGTTGTAAGGAATTGTTTAGCTATTTAAAAAGATGGAATGAAATTGGTTTTTCATTTCATCTTTTATTTTTTTACAGTAAAATAAGAATATTTCGAGAGCTGTTAACTGTAAAAAAGGTAGAAAATTTAATGGGAGGGAAGGCAATGGAGAAATTAGAATATGAATGGGTAAAACAAACAAGAAACATTTTATTAGACCAGTGTAAAGAATTAACGGAAGAAGAGCTTATCAAGGAACTTGACTTTGGTTTTCAAAGTATAAAAGATTCCTTCTTTCATATAGCGGGATGTTATCATGCTTGGTTAGGTTCTTTTGTGCTTTCAGCGACAACTACCCCACTTTACTCAAGAAAAGAAATTAATCAAATGCAACTAGAAGATATTAAACGTTATTTTCAACAAGCGGATGCATATGTAGAACAAGTATTTGAAAAATCTATTGAAGAGTTGAATACAGTTATCGAAAAGAAGCTTCCTTGGAGAACGGAAAGTGGATTTGTGAGAAAAACCCCCCACCAATTATTGGTTCATTCAATTACACACGAATTTCATCACAAAGGGCAAATTGTAGCAATGTTACGTCTGCTTGGCTACGTCCCTCAGAACACGGATATACTGGGATTGCCTGGTTTAGATTAGGGGGCTATGCTGCTTATTTAACTGCTGAAATTAAACCACGTTAATAATCACCTATCAAAACGATAATTAAGCAATTACTGTCTTTTTAAGAACAAAAGCAGATAGCTCTATTGTTTCGATATAAAGAAGGAACGAAATTCAGTTTAACATGAGAAGAACATGATTTGATCAATCTTTTTTTCAAAACATGTTCTTTTTTGTTCATTTATCAAAATTAATAACATTGTTTCAATTAAACTTTATTCGAAAGCTACATCAGACGAGCACCTCAGTTATTTTAATAATTAATATTTTATTAATCCTCTTATTTGATCTGCCTAGACAAGCTTTCCATATTCTTCATAAGCTATAGTATAACACAATGAAGGGAGGAATAAATTTGTCAAATTGTCAAAGACTTGCAGATATTATCGGCGGTGAAGTAATTCAATCGACCCCTGCTTGTGTAATTATGCGTCTGCGAGATATTAGAGCAACTATTTTAGGCCGCAGGACCCTTTCTCCAGTAGCTCTTCCATTTATGTTATCTTTTGAAAATAATGGTCTTAACCTAGGGGAAACTGTGCTCCTCCAAAGAGAAGTTAATCCAATGCTCGATGCATTACGAAGAAGAGGACTGATCGTAACAGCGTTTCATAACCACTGGCTGTTTGAAGAACCACGGCTAATGTATATGCATTGGGAGAATGTTGGAATGGACCCCTTTGAGTTTGCTAGAGAAAGCTTTGAGGCTGCAAAAGAAGCCGGCCTTAAATTTTTTTGATAGTTTATGAGGAGCTGTTTCTTTCGACTTGCGAAACAGATAAAGTAACTTGAATACATTAAGAGCATGTTTTGAAAGAAGATTGTTCAAAACATGCTCTTTTTTTTCACTTATCGAGATGATCAGTAGTAATTTCATTTATTTAAGAAACTTTTATGCTATTCATTCTTTTCTCACATTTAGCTGTTATAAATGATGTTGTATACTCACATTTTTTCACATGATCTATCATAGAATCTTTAACTGTGATTTGTGAATAAAAAGGTCTTCAGAATAAGTGATTTGAAGATAGTTCTGATTGTTATTTAATAAAGAGTGGTGGGATAAAATGTTACCGATAGAAAGGCAACAACAAATTTTAACGTGGTTAGAAAAAGAAGAGACACTGCGCGTTTCAGATATCAGCAAAAGATTAGAAGTGTCCGAAATGACGGTTTACCGAGACTTAAAACCTTTAATTGATCAACAGAAAGTGTTTAAAACATCTAATGGAATTACTCTTATTGCCAACAGCTATGTTTCTTCTAATACTTGTTCTTATTGCTATAAGGATGCAAATACAAGACTATCTGTTCAATTAATTAAAAAGAATCAGCACGTGGAGAAAGCTTGTTGTCCTCATTGTGGACTTCTTCGGTTTCAAGATATAGAAAATGACGTCTCTCAAATTATTTGTCATGATTTTTTAAAAGATACAACGATAAGTGCTAAAACAGCAAGCTTTCTTTTGAATGCAGATATTAATTTGAATTGTTGCCAGCCGCAAGTTATTGCCTTTGAATCTACCAAACAAGCTAAACAGTTCCAATTAGGGTTTGGCGGACAAATATATCGTTTTAGAGAAGCTATTCAAGCTATAACTAGTGAAATGCATGACAAAGGCTGCTGCCATTTAAAACAGTAGAAAAATAGATATTTGATGGGGGTTTAGAGGTGAAAAAAAGCAACTACAATCGTTTATGGAGATGGCACTTTTATGCAGCCTTATTTATCGCACCGCTATTAATCACATTGACCTTAAGCGGTATTGGTTATCTATTTTATACAAATGTGGAAAATAGTGCTTACGACCATCTATTCTTTGGGAAGAGCGATAAAACCGAACAATTATCAATTGATGAAGGCATTGAGAACGCAGTAGAGCAATATAAAGGCTATTCTGTTTCAAAGATTATGGTATTAGAAGAACCGTATACTACACGCTTAACAATGACAAATAAAGCCGGCGACCAAAAATATGTATTTTTAGATGATAATTATCAAATGGTTGGCAGTCAAAACGCGGCGTATACCTATTCAAATGTTATGAGATCAATACATAGTTCGCTTTTTGTAGGTGGAACCATTGTAAATTATTTAGTTGAATTAGCTGCCTGTTGGGCAATCTTCTTAATGTTTTCTGGTATGTACATGACATTTAAGGGACGGGCATTGAAGAAGAAACAGAATCCAACGAAGAGACAAAAAAATAAAAAATGGCATGCGTTCGCAGGAACAATTATTACCATTCCAATGATTGTGATTATTTTTACCGGCTTGCCTTGGTCAGCATTTATGGGGAATTTTATATACTCGGTAGCTCAAGAGTATCCTTCTATCGGGACTCCCATTTTACAACAACAGCCGCCGGCTTCAGATATGAGTGAGATTCCATGGGCTACTCGTAAAAATGAGGCGCCCGCATCAAGTGAACCCCATGCACATCATGATATGGCGAATATGATGGATAGGCCAAATAAAAGCAATATGTTAAGTGTTCAACAATTGATGAATAAGATTGAGGGCTCCCATATTTTAAAACCATATTCAATTGTTTACCCAATGAGTGAAGCCGGGGTATATACAGTATCTAAGGGGAGTAATACTGGTGTAACCGGTTTGGATGTTAGCCCGTATGATGAAATGACAACTTACTTCGATCAATATAGTGGACAATTGATTTCAAAAGTGAGCTATCAGGATTATGGCATTTTAGCCAAATGGTTTACATGGGGGATCCCGCTACATGAAGGTCACTTATTTGGCTGGCCAAATAAACTGATTAACTTAGCTGTTTGTCTAACCTTCCTATTCGTCATTTTTTGGGGAATTAAAACGTGGCTATCTCGCAAAAAAGAGGGGAAACTCTCAGCTCCACCAAAAATATCAAGTGGTCTGTCGATTGGTTTTATCATCTTTATGGTAACTTTAGGTTTGATCATGCCTCTATTTGGTATTTCCTTAATTATCGTAGGTATTATTGAATGGATCATTCACCTTAAGCGGAAAAACATAAGCATTGTAAATTAATTGAATATGTTACGAGCGTGTGTGGATCAGTCTTTTTTTCACTTATCAAAGTTATTAGTCGTAACTGGATCGATCATTATTCCAAAGCGACAAGAGCTCGTATTTTATTCAGACAAAAACTGGACAGAACGGGCACCATCTTAGGCACCTTTTTATTTTCCCGTTGAGGGTAAGACAGGCCATTGAGCTAATGAAAGGTTTATCCCTTGGTATTTTCTCTCCTAACACGATTCCGGATACAACCCACCCGCTTTGTTAGTTTTTTGAATGTACTCAAAGAAAAGAACATGCAAGGCCAATTCGAAATGAATACTTTCCGAAGATTGAAAGCATCATCTGGTATAACGCATTAGAATGTCAGAGAAGCGGCATAAGACTATGGGAGTTGAAAAATTTAAGCGGGGGGCACCTCAAAGGGGGAGCGGGTGCATGATTCTTAATGAACAGCTGGGAGGAAGAGTAGTTGAATATCCTCCTCCACCAGCTGTTAGGTTACCGGTTGCTGATTATCATTGCCGCGGCGTGGCTAACCCTGTATTTGATGATGATTAAAAGCTTTAGGCAAATTGATTATGACGGTCGTTCCTTCACCGAGTTGACTATTAATTTCTATGGTACCGCTATGGTTTTCTATAATTCGTCTACACATCATAAGGCCTAAACCTGTCCCTTTTTCTTTTGTTGTGTAGAAAGGCTCAAATAGTCTTTTCTGTCTCTCTTGTGAAATGCCGCTCCCTTTATCGATAATTTCTATTGAGACACTCTCACCATGCATATTCTTAAGGGAAATAACTATTTCTTGCGTGGCAGGGTCAGTAGTGGCTTCAATCGCGTTTTGTATCAAGTTCATTAGCACCTGTGTTATCTGATTAGGATCGCATTGAATAGTAAATGTCTGATCGAAATGAATGGATTTAATAAGATGTATACCTTTTAAAGTAGCTTGAGGCTTCATAAATTCTACAACATGAGAGACCAAAGCCTTGATGTCCACTTCCCTAATCTTCATGTTTTCTTTCGGTTTAGCTATAAAGATGAATTCGTTTACAATGGCATTAATTCTATTTAATTCTCTAAGAACAATGTCCATATAACTATCTATTGTTTTATCACTTGAAAGTTCCTTAATCATTTGAGCAAAACCGGTTACACACGTTAAAGGATTTCGAATTTCATGGGCAACCCCAGCTGCTAATTCACCAATTAACGAAAGCTTTTCTAGCTCTTGAATCTTGAGGGTGTTCTTTCGGTGCTCTGTAATCTCGATGGCTGTCCCATTTACTTCAATGACTCGTGAATTAATAATTACTGGAGTTAATGAAGTAAGATAATAGAATCCATTGAGGTTTCCTTCATAATTAATAATGCTGCCATTCCAAGCTTTTTCATAATAAAATTGTTTCTCATCTGCATGACTTTCAGGTAAGAAGTCATGCAAGGTTTTACCAACAATTATCGAGGGGGGAATCTCTATTTTTTTAGAAAGTCACCTTCTGCAAATGTATGGATAAACTCATTGTTTTTCTTTATAAATTTAAATACAAATCCATTATGCTTCGGAATAAGATTTCGATAATCGATATAATTATCAAGAATGTTCTGAATAGTTCCAGTGTCATTATGAGTCATATTTGCATCCTCCGATTATTATGATGGTTAGTAAATACATTTTATGGGGTTTTTGTAATTTTTTTTATTATACACTAGTTTGGGCTGTGTTTCTTTATAGTGTTAAACTTAAAGATAGAAAATCTCTAAAGATTGACAAAGGTCTTTTTTTTTATTGCTTGAAAAGGGAAGAAAATAGGTAAAGGCTCAACGGTTTGACAGAGCTTTTAGTATTGATTATGTTGAAACGCCAGATGGGGATCCTGCCCACTAAAGATTTGTTCTCAAAAGGCTCCCTCGCAAGTTCCTGAAAATAGTTAGGGGGGAATACAAGAATTTTTGTAAGTAGGGTTACTGCCAGGTTTTAGTATACATTCTAAGTTTCTACGATATAATGACTCTACTCAGTTGTTTTAACGATAATCTGGAGACTAGCAAAGACATAGGGGGGACGAAGATGGAAATTAAATATGAGCTGACAAAAGATGATTACCTAGCGTTTAATCTTCATTACGTTAAGCATTCTAAAACTATAAAGCAGTCTTTATTCAGGCAACAATTTTTTGTGCCAATTATTTTCTTAATCCTGCCTTTTATTTTTCCTTTGGTTGCAGGAGAGTTTTCGGTTGGATTCTCCATTGTCTTTATGCTCGTCTCAGTCGTATGGATGATATTTTATCCAAAATATTTCTACTGGCATGTTATGAGCCATATAAACAAAAGCTTTAACGAGGGCAATAATGAGAATTTGTTAGGGGAGCATACATTTACATTTAATGATGAGGGGTTTATAGAAACGAACAGAGCAGGAGAAAGCCAGGTTAGTTGGTCCAGTATAGAAAAAGTAGAAGAGAATGACCAATATTTCTTTCTCTTCTTTAGTACTATGAGTGCCTATATTCTACCGAAACGTTCATTCTTGAATGAAACGGATCAGAAAAACTTTCAGCGTAGGATGGATCAACGAATTTCTTCAGCCGCTAGTAAGTAAGAGCTTAAATAGACTCCTTGTTATCCGTGGTTTTACTCTATAGAAAGAGTCATTATTTTGATTATTCTTTAATCAAAATAATGACTCTTTTTTAATGTTCCTGTTCCACTAATCTTGTTAAAATATTTAGTCCTTCTTTTAATTCTTCTAATGACGCATAGGCATAGGAAAGACGGATATGATGTAAGTCTCTTGTTTCATATATATATCCTGGGTTAATCAGCACATGCTGACTCAACAAATTTAGAAATAATGCCTTATTTACGATAGGTTTATGGAACCTGATCCATATGTAGAAGCCACCCTCAGATTTTTTCCACGTAGCTATTTTTTGAAATCGCTGCTCTAAAATTCCTTCTACAAATGCCGCCCGCTTTTTCAATTGTTCTCGAAGTTGAACCAAATGCCTTTCGTATAAACCAGTTGCTATCCAATGGGCAACGATTTCTTGGGAAAAGGCGCTTGAGCCGTAATCCGTTTGCATTTTAATATCAGCTAATCGTTTAATAACAGGAGAAGGGGCAACTACCCAACCAATCCGTAATCCCGCACTGAGCGTTTTGGATACACTGCCGATATAAAGCACTTGACCGGACGTGTCAAACGACTTTATGGCAGGCGAAGTGGAGTCGAATAATAATTCATGATAGACATCATCTTCAATAATCGGGATTTGCAGTTCTTTGCATGCATGATATAGTGTTTGTTTTTCCTTCATCGACCAATTGTGTCCGGTCGGATTGTGCAAGGTCGGCACACAGTAAAATAAAGATTGTCTTTTTCTTTTGAGTGTCCTTAATTTGTCTGCTAAATGGTCATCCCTTGAAACTGCAGTCATGCGCATGCCTGCAGTTTGAAAGAGATGAATGGAATTTAGATACGATGGCTGCTCCTGAAAAACAATGGAGCCTGCTTCTAATAAACCAACAGCGATTAATTGAAGAGCTTGAAGGGCGCCTGAAACAATTAAAATGTTCTCCGGCGCTGTTTGAATACCTCGTTTTTTTAAGTAGCTACATAGAATGACGCGAAGCTTTTCGCTTCCTTGAGGAGAGGAATAACCGATGGCTTTTGGATTGAGCGAGATTTCTTTTAACGACTGTTCCATTTGTTTTGTTGGAAGTAAGTCGGGGGATAACTCACCTGTTCCAAGGCGGATGACATGATCCATCTGCTCATGCTCATTGATAAGCTGAATCGTATGGTAATTTGGTTTGTGAATACTGGATTCAATATGCTGCTGCCAGTTCGGCTGAGATCTATTCACAAGCACATTCCACGAATTATTGGCCACAAAGACGCCCGACCCTTTTTTCGATTCGAGAAAACCATCTGCTCTTAAGTCATCAAGCGCAAGTTGAACAGTGCTCCGATTGACGTTAAATTGTATTGCCAGCTGGCGTTGCGTGGGAATTTTTGTGCCAACTGTCCAATCCCCTCGTTCAATCTGAATCTTTATCCAATCTACAATTTGCTCTTGGATGGTTAAATGAGAATGACGGTTGGGTTTCCAATTCATTGAATCCCCTCCTAAATTGGGTGGATAAAAAACCATCCAATTGGCTGTTTTCTTTTAGTTGTATCATAGTACGATAGTAATTGGAAGGGAGTTGATGACATGGATGCCATTATCCACGGGATCATTTTAGCCTTTGGTCTTATTTTGCCTTTAGGCGTGCAAAATGTATTTGTATTTTCGCAAGGAGCCACACAGCCAAAACTGTTTCAAGCACTGCCGGCGGCTATTACAGCTGCATTGTGCGATACACTTTTAATTATCTTAGCCGTGTTTGGTCTATCCGTGATTGTTTTACAATTTGAATGGCTACGGGTTAGTCTCATGATCGTCGGAATTTTATTTTTGCTTTACATGGGGTACGCTATTTGGCGGTCTGCGCCAATGGATACGGAAGAGAATAAAGCATTATCAATCCGGCGGCAAATTATTTTCGCTTTATCTGTTTCTTTACTAAATCCTCATGCTATTTTAGACACAGTGGGAGTGATCGGGACAAGTGCATTAAGATATGTTGGCACAGAGCAAGTTTTTTTTACAATCGCCTGTGTGACAGTGTCTTGGATTTGGTTTTTTGGATTGACGATTGCAGGTGCGATTATGAAAAAGCTTGATGGTACAGGAGGGTTAATGAATATATTCAACAAATGCTCTGGTCTATTTATCTGGGGAACTGCCGTTTATCTGTTGATTGGATTGATATGACAAACAGCAAACAATAACAATATTATGTCTAGTGAAGACTCTTCTTTTATCGTTTGTCACAATGAGAATACTAGTTAGAATTTGAACGATATATATGGATACATAGAAAGAGGCTATCTCATCTTCTTGTCGATCATGAACCATAAATATAAGAGCCATTTGATTTATCAAAAAGCGAGGAAGCCTGCAAAAAATGCAGGCTTTTTTTATGGTGGTGCCTGTTTTATTGTACTGAATGGTAAAACAGGCAGGTTCAGGACTTTTAATTTGCAAATTCTATCTTTACAAATGGTTTTTCCGAGAGTATAGTAGCTATTATCAATTTAATGTTTACATTAAATCATACCTAATATCGCTTAATTCTTGAGGAAGTGGGGGACCCATTTTTGTGCATAGCACTTGGGGTGAATCCTTCGTTAGAAGGTAGGGCTACTTTCAAGGCCCGAGTCCGACAGCTAACCCCATCAGCGTTTTGAAAGGAGGTTTGCTTTGTGTTGTGTAAAGAACACTAAGTAGGGCTTCTTAGTGTTTTTTTGTTGCCCTGCTTTCAATATTAGTCCATTGCCCTTTAAGAAAAATTTAGGATTGAGAAGTGAAGGAGATACTATCGTGAACAGCAAATCCAATCATTTTATGGATCCCCCTAAGATCTTAGCAGGCGGATTTGCTCTTGTTATTTTGTTAGGAGCTTATCTTTTGACGTTGCCAGCGGCGACAAAAAACGGAGAGGGCCTATCCTTTTTAGATGCCCTTTTTACATCCACGTCTGCCACGTGTGTAACGGGCCTGGTTGTTGTTGATACAGGCACCACGTTTTCCACCTTTGGCCAGCTTGTTATTTTGGGCCTCATCCAAATTGGGGGGCTAGGCTTTATGTCGGTTGCAACGCTGTTTGCTTTTTTGGTGAAAAGAAAAATTTCTTTGAAAGAACGATTGATTTTACGGGAAGCTTTTAATTCCCCGGCCATTGAAGGGATTGTTAAACTCGTAAGGCGGGTTTTGCTTTTCACACTTGCCTGTGAGTTTATCGGGGGGATATTGCTTACCATTCGTTTCTCTTTTGATATGCCGATAGGGAAAGCGATGTATTATGGATTTTTTCATGCTATTTCCAATTTTAATAATGCAGGATTCGACCTTATGGGTGAATTTAGAAGTTTAACCGGCTATGTAGATGATCCAATCGTTGTATTAGTGATCTGCTCGTTAATCATTATGGGAGGCATCGGGTTTGTCGTCATGAACGAATTGTATGACTACCGGAAGAGAAAACACTTATCTCTACACACAAAAATTGTTCTGGTGACAACCTTCTTGCTAGTTGGAGTAGGAACGGTTTTAATTTTCTTGTTGGAATTTCACAATACAAAAACATTGAAGCCTTTATCGTGGACGGGGAAGTTTTTAGGCGCTTTGTATCAATCAGTAACAGCGCGTACAGCGGGATCGAACACACTAAATATTGCTGATTTGACAGATACATCTTTGTTCTTGATTATCTTTTTAATGTTTATTGGTGCTTCTCCTGGTTCTACAGGTGGAGGGATTAAGACAACGACTTTTGCTACGCTGGTTGGAGCGGTCATGTCCCAGATTAAAGGGAAGGAAGAGGTTGTTTTTTTCGAAAGACGAATTGATTATAAATTAATCTATAAGTCTCTTACGATTATATTAAGCAGCCTATCAGTTGTTGTTATTGTAACAATGATTTTAACGATTACGGAAACAGGCAAGGGATTTTTGATGATTGTTTTTGAAGCTACGTCAGCTTTTGCCACAACAGGGCTATCGATGGGATTAACACCGGATTTAACTCCTATCGGCAAGGTGGTCATCATACTCGCCATGTTTACAGGAAGGTTAGGCCCTTTAACGTTAGCAGTAGCACTTACGCTGAACCGTCAGCCTGATCGGTTCCGTTATACAGAAGAAAAAATAATGATTGGATAAGTTTATGCCATTATGCAGGAGGATTTACGGATCGTGATTAGAGAATTAATCAGCCAATGCTTTTCACGTATTGGTTCAGCACACATTCACCTTGTTTTAGATAAGAGAGAGTTTGCTCCAGGAGAAAAAGTGACTGGATACTTCTCTCTTGAAGGCGGGTGGTTTGAACAGGAAATTAAGAGGCTTGAATGTGATTTAGTCGTCACAGACAGCAAGACGCAAACGGAGCAACTGGTTGAAGGGGCTGTGACAAGACTGATGTCAAAATCAATTGTCTCCAAAGAATCAGATCAAATCCCATTCACGTTCCTGTTGCCAGCTGAATTAGATTCTTCATCTGATAGCCGCTCATATTGTTTTCACACGAGAGTCGTTTTTAGCAATGGAGCCAAAAGCATGGAACACGATGAAATTAAAATTTTAAGATAAATGCATTAACAGTGACGAAAACAAGGCATCCCTGAGTGTTCAGGAAGATGCCTTGTTTTGCTTTTGGCAAAATCATGAAATGGTTAAAAAAGGGAAGTGGATAAGAGGGAGGTAACTCATCATAAAATTGTTTCAGTTCCTAATTATGTCTTCTGCGTATTTTTTCATAATTTTGTCAGAGGATGAATTATCGGCAAGGGAGATGGTTTGGATAAAAAAAGATCCAATCAATCAAGAATGTTAAAAATGAACGTTCTATAACGGATTAAAAGGATAAAAAATTTTACAACAAGCAATAGCGCAGCAAAAGCTTTAGCAAATTTAAAAAAGATGGATTATTAAGCGGCATGTTTACAAAAGAATATGACCGTCGGCTTAATAAGTCGTGTTTAATGATCAATCAATAAAAAATCAGTATAAAAAATCAGCTTAAAAAGCATCTCGTTTTATTTTTAAAATATCTCAATATTAATAGTATACTTTTAAGATGAGATAAAATGATTTAACTTCCTATAATTTATATTATGTTAACTAAAATAAAACGTAAATAACATGGTCTAACTAATCTTCTCCCCTTTAGTCCTCCTAATAATTATTATCTCGCAAATTTTACATAATCCTTGTATACTTCTACTTCGCGCATGACTGTCTCACTAACTGCCGATCTTTCACCTTAGCTTGGCGCTACATATATCACAGAAATATAAACGTATATGAAATACACTGCGGGAATGAGTGAAATAATTATGCCGAGTAATCTAGTTTCTAACTTATACTGCAAAACTAAGCCAATAATCCAAACTAGTAACCAGATCAGTATGCGATAATCATTTGTGGGCTCATCCGTGTCTGCTATTCCGCTAATTAAAAAGCCTATAAAACTAGAAAAAGCAACAAATAATCCGGTCACAACATTCATGATAATCCATACAATTCGACTCATTTAAGTTCGACCTCTTTCTTTGCAGCGTTTTAATACGAACCTCCGAAATAGTCACGCAGAAAATGCGCTCTGGGGGTATGTGTTTGTTTGACAATCCTTTGAGGTGTTTTTGGATGAACTTCTGCTGCTCCTTGAATTTAGAGAACATTAAACATCATGGATACATGTTTTGGGGAATTTTTGTATTTATCCTTTGAGAGAAAACGTTGAATCGTTAAAGTAGACAAAGAATTATTAGTTTACATAATTACAGAGACTATTCTATTTTCTAACGCATACTAAAAGCCAATCTACTTCTGTAAGTATGTAAGTGGAATTATTTGCTGCCCAGGTTGTTTACAGCCATTTGAATACTCCGGGTCTAGGTAAAGAAACAAGAGTGCCTCCTCCCTCTTGTTTCACTCGTTTTCTCTTAAAGACATAATAAGTCCGATCAAGAAAATGAGCGGAAACAAATACCATATGATCAATGCTGCCAACAATGATAGTAATGGATAATACTATGACAATCGCCGCTTTATACCACCTTCCTTTCTTGTCGTACTATCATTTTTTAACCTATATACCTACATAAATGCATATAAAGGCGATCCTGAATAGCGGATCGCCTCCTTCCTTTATTTCATAAGATTTTTTGACGGTTCTTGGTAGACGGGTTCTGTTTCAGAATGGATTAAATGATTGGTCCCTAGACTGATAATTATGGCTACAATGACATTGACCGCTACCGCAATGGCTCCTGTGTTGATATCGTTAAGGACCGGAGGAATAGACGGGAAGAAATCAACCAGCTTAGCGGATGTAACCGTTGCATATAAAACGATGGCAACTCCCGTAATGATTCCTGCCATGGCACCGAACTTATTCATGGCACGCTGGTTGAAAAAGCTGAATAACAATGCCGGAACAAGTTGGGCAATTAAACTGTAAGACATAATATTCAATATTGCTAAAGCATTGCCGCCTGTAATCGTGAAAACGAACGCAATGACGATAATGACTAAAACGAAGACTTTGGAAACAATCAACTGCTGACGATCAGAAGATTTGGGGGCTATCAATTTATAAAATCCCGTCATTAATCCAATGGAAGCAGACATTAACATCACAGAGACTGGAACTAAGGCTGTGAGCAAGCCAGCCGCTCCGACAATGCCCACCACCCATGGATCAAATGTTTGAAGAGTTAAACGCAGTAAAGATAAATCTCCATCCGCTCCTTGTAACCCCGGGATCTGTATGATAGCTGCAAAGCCGATGAAAAATGCGAATAACAGGAGCAAGGTATATAAAGGCAAGGTGATCGCATTTCTTTTCAATGACTTCTCTCCCTTGGCGGATAAAACAACGGAAAAGGAATTCGGCAATAGATAAAAACTGAAGGCATTTAGGATCACCGTAGACACGAACCAGGAAATGCTCAACCCTTCAGTTGATAAAACGAGGCTTTCAGGTTTGACTGCTTCTACCGCTTTGAATAGAGGCTGAATTCCACCAAAGTAATGGAAAGGAATATATAGTCCAAGAAAAACGATAACAAACAAAATCATGATGTCTTTAAGAACGGCAGTCCAGGCGGATCCGTGAATTCCTGAAATAACGACATATATAGTAGCAATGACAGCTCCTATCGTACTTGCTGCAAGCGGACTAATACTTCCATAAGACGCTTCTGAGACGATGATTCCCAGACCTTTGAGCTGGATGACGATGTAAGGAATCAACGCGATCGTTCCGATAAAGCTCACTACCAGACCTAATATGGGACTGTTAAATTTTGAAGCAAAATAGTCAGGCTGAGAGATGATGTTATGCTGTTTAGCATAGCGCCAAATGTTCGGAACGATCCAATACGAAACGACGTAAGCCAGACAAATATAGGCAGGGACATAGAATGCGGCTGCACCTTTTGAATACGCCCATCCGCTGCCACCCAGAAAGGTAAAAGTTGTATATACCTCACCAGCGATCAGCAGGAAAACAAAAAGGGTACCGAACCCTTTGTTTCCAACGGCAAATTCATCTACATTCATTTTCTTCCCATGTGTGGCTCGAATACCGAGAAAGAGAGCAATCGCAGCGAAGGCGAATATGATAATCAATGCGATGTTCATTATTCTTCGCCTCCCTGGTTAGCAGGATCATACTTATAGACGATAGCCAGGATAGCTGATGACAAAATCATCCATAATACGATCCAAAACAGCAGGAATGGCAATCCCAATACATACGGTTCAATTTTATTGACAAATGGCAGCAAGAAGCATATTCCGATGAAAGGCACAATGAGCAATAGTTTAATCATAATTCCACTCCTCCTATTGATAGTGCGCTGTCCATAGGAGCTTTTAGTCTATAGAAGTATTTCCTTCTTTCTCTGTTCGGAACATGGTTGTCGCTCCATTTTCCCCTTGATGGTCTTTGGCTGATGACAAGTCCTGTTATTAGCTGTTTTGCCCAATCTGTTGGGTATCGAGCCTTTAATTATGAACGTGCAGTTGCCTTTGTCCGCTCAAAAACAATTTCACCATCTATCATCGTTAGTTCGACCTGAATATCTTTCAGATTTTCCTCGGATTCTTTCAAGATGCTGCGGTCTAAGACAACCAAATCAGCCAGTTTACCCGCTTCTAAGCTGCCTTTGATGGTTTCTTCAAAGCTGGCGTATGCGCCGTTATAGGTATACATACGAATCGCCTCTAGCAAATTTATTTTTTGAGCCTCTTCGAACGAAGTGCCGTTTTTCATGCAGCGGTTAACGGCTGTATAGATGCCGATAAATGGATTACAGGTCGTAATCGGAGCATCGGATCCAGCGGCAGCTACAATTCCTGCGTCGATAAAATCACGGGCTGGATACATGTAATTCACACGGCTTCCATAGTTATGTAGATAACTTTCTCCAAATTCATACGGGAATGGCGGATTCGGCACAGGGATTATATTTAACTTTTTCATTCGCTCTTGCAGATCAGGGCTTGCAATGCCCGCATGTTCGATGCGATGCCGATGATTTTCCCGGGGAACTTCTTGCAGCGCCTTTTCCACAACATTTAAGTACATCTCAATGGCGCGGTCTCCCTGAGCATGAACAGTTATTTGATAGCCTCGCTTATGGGCTTCTCCTAATACTTCATAGATCTCATCTTCCGAGTAATACAGTATGCCATGGTCTTGTTTATTGCTCGTGTACCCTTCCCTAGTCGCAATTGTTGGCCCTGTACTGCTGCCGTCTGTGAAAAGCTTGGCCGGACCGATTTTGAAAAACTCATTTCCCGTACCTGTGATGACACCGGCCTCCATCATATTCAAGGTGAATTGTTTACAGTCATTCAACGTGCCGATCATGGCATAGACACGGATTTTTAGGTCACCGCTGTGGGAGGCAAGCTGGAGGAGTCGATAGCTTTCCTGATTAAAGGTTCCTGCTTCATGTACGCTTGTTATTCCTGCCTCTATAAAATGCTGCTGAGCGATAGAAATAGCTTGCTGGATTTCTTGTGGAGTGTATCTGGCGGTTTCATTCATTTTCATATAAGCGGTTTCGATAAGGCGTCCTGTAAGGTTGCCATCCGTATCTTTTTCTATGCTGCCACCTTGGGGATTGATTGTATGTGCATCTATATTGGCTAACTGAAGGGCATAGCTGTTGGCGACACCGATATGGCCACACGTTCTGGTGATCACGACCGGGTGTTCCGTGGAAATGGAGTCGAGTTCTTCTAGAGTCGGGTAGCGTTTTTCGTCTATCGTTCTTTCGTTGAAGCCCCAGGCCCGCACCCACTGGCCCTTTGGTGTATTAGCGGCTCTTTTCTTTAACGCAGTCAATAAGGCATCCATTGACTGCATGTCTGGCTCTTTGCAGCTTAAGTTCAATTGGAAAACGCCGTACAGGATGAGATGTAAGTGAGCATCAATGATACCGGGAAGCAATGACTTTCCATTCAAATCAATTACTCGTGTTCCTTCGCTTGCAAATGCTTGCAACTCTTCATTAGAACCAACAGCCAAAATTTTATTTCCCTTGATTGCGATGGCTTGTTGAATAGAATCCTTTTCATCTACAGTCATGACCTCACCGTTCAAAAAAACGATATCTGCCTTCATCGAATCCCTCCTATTTTTGAAACATTCTATCAATTATTGGTAATTTGAAAAATATAGCATGAAATGATAGGAAAGATAATACCCAAAAGGTAAGGTTGTTTCTCCTATTAATTGGACAATTTGTTAATGAGGAGAATGAATCTAAACATTAGAATACACGCTGAAGCTAACACCTATTATTTTGGATGAACTCACCATAAATACTACAATATAGTTATCTTTGTATAATTTAATTAGTGGAAAATGAAAAGAATCACGGGTTTATACAGGGATATTATTTTATTAATATATTTATTAAATCGGATTATAGACGATAACTTGACAGAAGCTAGATGAAAAAGAAAGAGCCTATATTAATTTATGATAGGCTCTTTCAATCCTTTTAAATTAAGTTTTCATGCATCATTATCAACCCTCTTATCTGATAATGTTCACTTGCTTCAATGCTTCAATAGCAATATTTTTAGCTTCTGTACCTGATCCGCTGAGGTTAACGGCAAATACCCAAGTTTCTTTTTTTGTCTCTATGAAGCCCACATACCAGCCCAATCCCATGTCCGAAAGCCTTGTTCCTGTTTTCCCATGAAGCGTGTAATGGTCCTGCTCATCCTGTATCATGATTCGTTTAACTGTTTTTTGGTTTTTTTTCTTCAATGGCAGTTTTTCTTCTACAAGGTCTTCTATAAATTCAGCTTGCTCCATTGCTGAAATCTTCAATGTGCTATCAAGCCAGAATCTATCAATACCTCCTGATAGATTCTTGTTTCCATATCCGATTCGGTTAATGTTTTCTTGCATCTTCATTTCACCGATATCTCTCGCCAAGTCCTGATAAAACCAGATAGCTGACTCTCGCATGGCTGAAGCTAACGAGTGGTCCCGATTCCAGCTTTCAAATTCTCTGATCACTCCATCCCAGCGCTTTACTTCATATTCGTCCCTTACAGCGCCTGTTTCTAGTCCGATTAAAGCGTTAGGCACCTTAAAGGTGGATTCAGGTGTCAGTCTTTTTGTACTTCTTTTACTGTTATACACGTAAGTATGGTTGTTTTTTAAGTTCTTAAGTACCATTGTGCCGTCTTTGCCATTAAACAATTCTTCAATTTCCAGCTTCTTTGTTTTTTGAACTTCCGCATTCGCTGCTTTTGATGCACCTGTGAAAACCAACATGGCGGAGACGAAAAAGAGTATGGCTAGATGAATAAACTTTCTAATTGGCCTTTTCTTAGAGTCGTACATTTTCAATGTGATTTCCTCCTTTTTTACTGAAGTTACATGCCCCTTCTGGTAATTTATACTATAGGGAAATCTTCTTTCATGGTAGAGGCTAAAAATGTCATCTGTGCCCATACAGATGGCGAAGATGGAGGGCTTTATAGAGATGAAATACGAAGAGATTATAAATGAAATTCAGAGTAGAGTAGCCGATGGCCGGCTTAAGCCTGGTGAGAAGTTGCCCTCTATTCGTTCACTTTCAGAAGAGTTTAGCTGTAGCATTAACACAATTATTAAAGCCTACAATGAACTAGAAAAAGCGCATAAAATTTATTCAGTTCCCAAAAGTGGTTATTTTCTTGTAGGCAGCCAGAACTTGGCGTCTAATCCTCCGCAGGAATTCATTGATTTCTCATCCGCTGGTCCTGATAAATGGCAGATGCCTTACCGCGATTATCAGCACTGTATTAACCAGGCCATTGAACTATACAAGGAAGAAATGTTTCAATACGCAGAACCTCTTGGCCTACCGTCACTGCGCTATCAGCTTTCCAGGCAGCTGCAAGAGCTGCAAGTTTTCACGCCCCCGGAAAGAATTTGTGTGGTCTCTGGCTCCCAGCAGGCTCTTGATATTCTTGTAGCTCTCCCCTTTCCAAATGGAAAAGAGGAAATCTGTGTGGAGCAGCCGACCCATTTCAGCTTTATTGATTCTATTTGCTCCCGTGGCTTACAGGCAATTGGAATAGAGATGACAAGGGATGGTATTGATCTAGCATATTTAGAAAAAGTATTCAAAGAAAGGCTAATTAAATTTTTCTATACCGTCTCTAGATTTCAAAATCCTACTGGATACAGCTATACGAACAAGGAAAAAAAGAAAATTGTGGAATTGGCACAAAGATATGATGTATTCATCATTGAGGATGATTACATGGGAGATCTTGACACAAGAAAAAAGGCTGATCCTATGTTTGCGTATGATCCGTCCGGTAGAGTTATTTATACAAAAAGTTTTTCAAAAGTCCTATTACCCGGCTTGAGACTGGGAGCAGCCGTCCTGCCAGATGCCCTTCTAGGATTATTTGCGAAAGCTAAATTTGCTGCGGATGTTCATACCCCTGTACTGACCCAAGGTGCATTAGAAATTTATCTTCAAAGCGGGATGTATAATGCTCACATTGAGGGGCTTAGGAAAGTCTATAAAAGAAAAGGAAAGATACTTAAACAAGCGTTTCGTAACTATCTTCCAAACGAGGTAGTATTCACTGGTGCTGACTCCGGTTTTTATTCTACCATTCAATTGCCTTCTCATATGAAAGCAGCACACCTCGTCCATGGCCTCAAGAAAAAGAATGTGCTTGTCCAAGATGCGACCGGAATGTATCTCCCCTTGTATAAAAAGGAGAATGTCATCCGCTTAAGTGTTTCTCAAGTAGAGGATAAAAAGATTGAGGACGGGATTAGGAAGATTGGAGAGGAAATAGGTTTGCTTGTAAGTTCAGGTAAAAGCTAGCTTTAATCACTTTCGTCGAACATAGGCGTACGTAGTGTTGATAAACTAGAAAGAAAAAAGATTGCTTAACAGCAATCTTTTTTCTTTCCTCATTTGACCGCAATCCAAATTTCTGAGTAATAATCTGGACTTGTTGGATTTCCAGCTGAATAGACTTCTAATTCTGGCGCACCCGCATGCTCATAGCCGCTGGAGGGAAACCATTCCGAGAAAATTTGCTTCCAAGCATTTTGCATGGAATGAGGCATAGGGCCATGCACTTCGAATATCGCCCATTTGGCTGCCGGGATTTCCATGCTCAAAAAGTTGCCAGGCTTATCAGATGCATGGCCTTCACAAGCAGCAGCAATCCAGTATTCCATGCTGTCAGGCTTTGTATTGCGCTTATCTACACATATACCAAGAATCCCTTTAATATCGCCGTCATTTAATTCAAGAAGTTTGTCAGCCGTTCCGTCATTGTTCGCTTTATCCCACATCTTTGGAATGGCGATAAGATTTTTTCCATCCTCTAAAGATAACTCCTTCTTTACCCCTGTCACGTGGAAACTTTCTTTTTTTACAATTGAATATTGCATGGGTTCTGCTCCTTTCAGACTCACCTGAATTGTCAGGCGGTTATAAGATTTCAGCTTTCCTCTAAAGTTTCTTGCTTCAGTTGGCGTCATGCCATGCTGCCTGCGAAAAGCTTTAGCAAAGGATTCGGGAGTTTCATATCCATACTTGTAGGCCAGATCAATGACCTTGCTGTCAGTTTGGGTCAGCTCCTGTGCCGCCAGTGTCAAGCGTCTGCCTCTGATATACTCTCCAACTGCCATATCCGTCAAAATGGCGAATGTGCGCTGGAAATGATAAGCGGACGCATTCGCTTCTTCTGCCACCCTTTCGATTGAAAGGTCACTATCGAGCAAATGCTCTTCAATATAATCGATTGCCTTCTGCAGCGATACGATCCATGCCATAATGTCCATCACTCCCTTGCTTCCATCTTATACATTTCAGAAACTCTTTTCCGGTCATTTCATGCTTTGTTGTGACAGGGGTGTTATGTAGAAAAAGCAAAAGGCATAAGGAGGCCAATTCCTCTATACCTTTTCTGTTAGCATGTTACTGCCGAAAAACATTCTTTTTATGCCATCTAAAATAGGGTTTATTTTCTTCGTAGCGAGCAATTTTCATTTTAGGGTGAAGCCTATAATTATCGTAATCTATTTCGGGTATTTGCGGTGAAATATGCAGACGCCCCCGGCCATCAAAGGCAATATAGCCTTTGTCGTATAAAGCATCATGATTGCAACATAAAAGCACGCCATTAAACGGATCTAGCCGCTCTATATCAGTGCTGTCTTTCCATGGTTTCGAATGGCTTGCTCGTAATAATGCAGGAAGTTCGATGCCACAAAGTGCACACTTATGCTCCCATAATGGTAATAATTCACGTTTGAACTTTTGCTGACCTAAACGAATTTTCGCTTTTGCTTCTGCTTCCGTTTCAGCAATCATCGGTACAATCGTATTGCGCTCTGTTTGACGAACGATGCCCATGGCTAATTCAAGCTGTTCGAGTTCTACTTCGTAAATATTAAGGTCGCTAATAAGTTCTAACAATTTAATGGCTAACTCTTCATTGCATGGATATAAGTACCCTTGATTTCCGTTGCCATCTTGTTGGAAAGGTGAATATTTAAGCGGCAGCAGAGGACGCAATGCATCGAAACTCGTACGTATGTTTAAAGGTACTTCTAATTCATGATAATGAAGCGGCACTAAATAGCCGTTTTCTCCCCATTGCTCAAAACTTTGCATAGCAACTGGTTTGGTCGCTTCTTGACAATTTGATGAGGCAACACTGATCGCAACGATCTCTCCTTTTACGTAATGAAAGACTCTGTCACCCTCTTTCACTTCAGTCATACGCAACCATGAATGCGGGGTATTGCCTCCTTTATCTTTTTGAGGAGACCAAATAATACCTTGCTCTTTTTCTTCTTGATAAGTGTGGCCTTGCATGACAATAAAGCTATTCATACGATATCCTCAATTCTATAGGTAAATTAAAAAATTCATTTACATTCGATTATACATCATTTCTCCTTTTACTTTCTAACTGTTCTCTTTCAGGCACCTTCTATTCTTTAGTTTTGTGCAGACCAAAAAGCTCATAAGTCTCTCCGGACGACTCATGGGGAAAGTAACGGCCAAAAGTATCGTGTCATTTATGCTTAACGGAGTAAATTTTATCTCTCCGATCGCCTTAAGACTCTCGATAATAATAGATTTTTCCATTGTCCTCTCGCATGTTAATACGGCCGATGGATTCTAGATAAGTCACATTTGTAATGGTTTGAACGAAAGCGGACATCGCCCGGTCTTGAGGCAGTCTATTTCCATAAATATCTTGGGGTAGAAGATTTTTATCAGGAAATGGGTGATAATCCGAAGGAGGAGTATCATAAATAATTATTTTCAAAGCAAAAAGCTGTGGCAATGGATGGCCACAGCTTTTCGTTATTTACTGCCCGGGAAGACAGCTTGCTCTGTACGAATATCTACTAATGTAGGGGAAGGCGTATTGAATGCTTCCTGAAGAACATCGTCTAAGTTCGAATCTGATTCGATACGAAAACCTTTCCAGCCACAGGCTTCAGCTATTTTAACAAAATCCGGGTTGGTCAGCTCCACGCCTACCTCCTCCTCACCGGCTGCTTTCAGTTTATCTCTTTCCATTTGCAGGGCATGATTATTCATTACAATGACAGTAATGTCGAGCTCATAGCGTGTAGCTGTTAAGAGATCGGCCAGCGTCATTTCCAGTCCGCCATCCCCAACAACAGCTACTACTTGTTTCTCCGGCTTCTCAAGCTTCGCGGCCATAGCAGCTGGAAGGCCGAAGCCCATAGTTCGCCAATACCCTGAAAAGAGAACAGTCTGGTCTTTTTGCCGTAGGTTACGGTTCATCCAGACAGTGACATTTCCTGTATCGAGTGTAAGAATAGCATCTGCATCTACTGTCTGTTCGATCGCCCGGACAATGGTCGAAGGATAAACTGGAGAGCCGGAAGTATGACTTTCCTGTTCATTTTGACGAGCCCACTTTTCTTTAGCTTCACGGCAGCGAGCTAACCAGTCGGCAGAATGTGAAAATCCTTGAAGGCTCTTTATTAACAGTGGGACAACTTCCTCTGTTTTACCAGTAATTCCGAGCTCCACGGGGATGCCTTTTTCCACTTTATCAAAATTCTTATCGATTTGAATAATCCGCGCATCAGTTGGCACATATCCTTCAGGCCACCATGTAGTGCCGGCAAGCAGTACAACATCCGCTTCTTTGAATACTTCTGGCGCATAAGGATTTCCACCTTCGCCGATCCCCTGCAAAAGGTTCGGAGAGGATTCGTTCAATAACCCTTTGCCGCCCAGGC
Organism: Pseudobacillus sp. 179-B 2D1 NHS; assembly: GCF_045370945.1. Classification (NCBI taxonomy): domain Bacteria; kingdom Bacillati; phylum Bacillota; class Bacilli; order Caryophanales; family Bacillaceae; genus Pseudobacillus; species Pseudobacillus sp. 179-B 2D1 NHS. The sequence goes on along the minus strand of NZ_JBIQDP010000001.1, from coordinate 361,095 downwards.
TAACAAGAATACCTGCCCCCCACTGTTCAGCGAGTTGTTCAATTGCCTCTGGATCGGTGGATGCACCAGCACCTGCAAGGATCATTGGGCGCTTGGCTGTTTTCATGATGGCCGCTGCCTGATCCAAGCTTTCCTGAGTGAAAGTGTCCCCTCCTTCTATCACAGCCGGCAGTTGTCTTGGTTTAACAACAGTCGTTTTGTCTAAAAGATCTTTTGGAACAGAAAGGTGGCTCACAGCTCGCTGGCCCATAGAGGTTTGCACTGCTTTTTGTAAAAGTTCAATAATTGCATCCTGGTTCGCTAAGTTTGCAGAGTAAGAGGCAAATGGCTTCACCAGCTCCTGCTGATTTACATATTGCTTATAAGCTGTCCCGATCTTATTAGTGGGGGCTTGTCCGGTAATAGCAAGAACGGGTACCTGATCAGCATAGGCGTCTCCTAACCCATTCAATAGGTTAGCGACTCCCGGACCCATTGTAGAGATACAGACACCCAGATTGCCTGTTAACTTTGCTTCTGCTGATGCCATAAAGGCTGCTGTTGATTCATGCTTGACTGCGATGAATTTAATTCTATCCTGCTTGGCCATTGCATCAATAAGGCCAAAAATAGCATCCCCAACTACTCCATAAATCCGCTTGACGCCGAATAAAGATAACTGGTCAAGGATCAATTCGGCTACTGTTCGTGTCGTCTTTTCCATAAAGCATCAACCCCCAGTTTTATTTTTAGTTTCCTTATTACATTGATTCTTTCACTAAAGCTTCATAACTAAATTTATATTTCAAAGAAGCTTGTTTTTTTGTCTGCCGGTTTGCCTTAATTGAAAATAATCCCTCCTCTTGTTATTCTTAGTACTGTACCTGAAATGGAGAAGCCATTTATATTTCATATAAAGGAGACATGCCTAATGAATTTTGTGACATTAAACAACGGCTTAAAGATGCCCCAGCTTGGATTTGGTGTTTGGCAAGTGGAAGACGATCAAGCAACTGTTGCTGTAGCCAAAGCGATTGAAGTGGGTTACAGATCGATCGACACAGCAATGGTTTATCAAAACGAGACGGGTGTCGGAAAAGCGATTCAACAATCTTCCGTACCTCGTGAAGAGCTGTTTATAACGACAAAGGTATGGAATAGCGATCAAGGCTATGAGAATACACTCCGCGCTTTTGAGGAGAGTTTGGAACGATTGGGTCTTGAGTATGTTGATTTGTATTTGATCCATTGGCCGACTCCAAAATATGATGAGTACGTAGATACATACAAAGCGCTGGAAAAGCTTTATCATGACGGCCGTGTAAAAGCAATCGGGGTTTGTAATTTTGACATTGAGCATTTGGAACGCCTTCTAAAAGAGTGCGACGTAAAGCCTGTCCTTAACCAAGTGGAGTGTCACCCATATCTTGCACAAACCGAAATGAAAGAATTTTGTGCGAAGCATGATATTTTTGTGGAAGCATGGAGTCCGCTAGAGCAAGGCGGCGAGGTGCTGAAGGATGCTGTTATTCAGCAAATTGCTGAAGCACATGGCAAATCACCAGCTCAAGTTGTGCTGCGCTGGCATATACAAAATAATACAATAGTAATTCCTAAATCCGTCACTCCTTCCCGGATAGAGGAAAACTTCCATGTATTTGACTTTGAATTGTCTCCAGATGAAATGAGAGAGATCAGTGGATTGAACCGCAACCGTCGCAAAGGGCCAGCACCAAGCGAAATGAATATCCGTTAAAATAAGCTGTGGCGCTAAAAGGATCTTCCTTTTAGCGCCTTATGTATTTTTTCTCCCTTTATCCTTTGACACGCCTTTCCCTTTCTAAAAAATGCCGCATAAAATCAATAGAAACAGACAACCTACAAAGTGAAGCTTCCATTAGCGGGCAGCTTCTCCGCTAATGGGCAGCGAAACCAATCGGTCATGAATCTAAGGAGGGTGTAAAATGACAAAGAGAATTGCTGTGGAACAGTCGCTTACAAATGTTACTCAGGCACTCCAGGCCAAAGGATATGATGTGGTTGATTTAAAAGCCGCTGGAGATTTAAAAAACTGCGCAGCTTGTGTAATAACAGGAATCGATTCTAATGTGATGGGTATTCATGATACCTTAACAGAAGCACCTGTTATCGAAGCCAACGGTTTATCCGCTGACGAAGTGTGCCAGGAGATAGAAGAAAGAATACAGTAAAATAAGGTACGAATGTTTTCAAATTTGGCGCTTTCGGGTATAATGAAACTAAATCATCAAATAATAAAAAATGCCGTCCCCAATGCTGGTAACATTGAGAACGGCCATGCAATAGCAGGTTCCCTCTAAGGGGATCAGCGCTTACACAGGCCAAAGCCGCCCGAGTCCGCTAAGCTCAAGGGCGGTTTTAGTCTTTTTTGTTTGACAGAATTAGCACAACCAATCCCGCGAACGAGATCATTAAAGTTAACGCCTCATAGACTGTCATACGGCAACACCTCCCTCCTTGTAAATTAAACACTTGGAGGAGTGCGCCGACCACCCTTGAGAAACCTATTCTATTGCCTCCGTTATTATAGCATATTGCTGCAGCATTAAAATACAGTTTGGTTAAAACAGTCTTACATACCCACATATCAAGGTAAATAAAAGAATCTTCTTTTAAATAAAGGAGGGAAAACATGCTAGGGGATAAATGATTGGGCTTCCAGAAAAAGAACATGGAGGTGAAATCCACTGTAGAAGCCCTTTTTAGTATGTGCATGAGATTATTTAAAGGCAGAAATCTAAAAAAATTAAGAGAAAGATAGTAAACATTACATGGTTGCTCATTGCTGCGAGCAAGTAATAATAAGGGAAAAACGAACGCTCCATAATCGGTATGGAGCGTTCGTTTTTGTGAATGAAGTGGAAAGTGCCCCTTACATTAATCCGATAATATTTCCAGCAGAGTCAATGTCCATATTCAATGCAGCCGGCTGTTTAGGCAGTCCGGGCATTGTCATAATGTCACCAGTCAAACAGACGAGGAACCCGGCTCCTAATTTGGGGACAATCTCCCTTACTGTAATAGTGAATCCCTCTGGACGTCCCGTTAACCTTGGTTCATCAGTAAATGAATATTGTGTCTTTGCCATACATATCGGCAGTGTATCCCAGCCATTTTGCTCAATATCAACAAGCTGTTTCAGGGCTTTGTCAGTAAATTGTACATCTTTTCCACCATACACTTCTCTCACAATCGTTCGTATTTTGTCGGTGACTTTATCATTCATATCGTAGAGAGGTGTGAAGTGAGCTGGTTTGTCCAATTGTTTCAGAACAAGGCCTGCCAGCTCCAATCCGCCTTGTCCCCCTTTTTCCCATACATCCGCTATCGCTGCAGCAATATTATTTGCTTGACACCAGTTAAGAATTTCGTTGATTTCCTCCTGTGTATCAGAAATAAAACGATTGACTGCAACAACTGGCTCGATCCCAAAGCGGCGAATGGTATCAATGTGCTTCTCTAAATTTGGAATGCCTGCTCGTACGGCTTTCACATCTTCCTCCTTTAATTGCTGCTTCGGAACGCCGCCGTGCATTTTTAAAGCCCGCACGGTTGCCACAATCACAACCGCATCCGGTGAGAATTTTCCTTGCCGGCATTTAATATGCATAAATTTCTCTGCCCCTAAGTCTGCACCAAATCCCGCTTCGGTCACAACAATATTAGCCAGCTGCCGTGCAGTGTTAGTCGCTGTAAGAGAGTTGCAGCCGTGGGCAATATTCGCAAAAGGCCCGCCATGAATAAGAGCTGGTGTCCCCTCAATTGTTTGAACGAGGTTCGGTTTAAATGCTTCTTTAAGCAAGACAGTCAGCGCGCCCTCTACACCCAAATTCCGAACTGTCACAGGTTTCTTGTCATATGTATAACCGATAACGATGCGTGCCAGCCGCTCCTTCAGGTCTGCCAAATCAGTTGCCAAGCAAAAAATCGCCATGATCTCAGAAGCAACCGTAATATCAAAACCATCCTCCCGCGGCACTCCATGAGTGGGTCCGCCTAACCCGATTGTCACGTTGCGCAGTGCCCGATCGTTCAGATCAAGTACTCGTTTCCATGTAATTCTCCGCGGATCGATTTGCTGTGCGTTTCCCTGGTGAAGATGATTGTCGATCAGAGCACTAAGAGCATTGTTAGCTGCTGTAATCGCGTGAAGATCGCCGTTAAAATGAAGGTTAATCTCCTCCATTGGCAGCACTTGCGAATACCCACCGCCAGTCGCTCCCCCTTTGATTCCCATGACCGGGCCAAGAGAAGGTTCACGGAGAGCGATCATTGCTTTCTCCCCTAAGTGAGACAAAGAATCTGCCAACCCCACTGTAACTGTTGACTTCCCTTCTCCTGCTGGTGTGGGACTAATCGCTGTCACTAAAACGACTTTTCCATTTTGCGTTCTTTTCGGCAATTTAGAAACATCTATTTTTGCTTTATATCTTCCATAGGGTTCAATTGCTTCATCTGGGATGCCTGCATTTTGGGCAATGTCCTCGATGGGATGCATTTTAGCTTTCATGGCAATTTCAAGATCTGTTGATGGAGTTTGAATATTTGTCATGCCTCTCCCTACTTTCTTTTTCTTTATTATAATCTGAAAATACAAAAAACAGTATCAGTTTAACTATACCATTGCCCCAGCCATTTTATGTATGTAGTGAACAAAAGAATCGAGCATAAGTATGGAATTAGTTTATTATTTCAAAATATTTTTCTTTTTATATAATTACCATAGATTTTTTTTACAATTAATTGAAAAACAACCTGCACCCCCCTAATTTTCCACAAGGAGAATGAACATTTTGTGACATGGGCGAATAACAATTGTTTTTTTAGGTTAACGGTACTAATATAAAAGCAGATGAAGCAGTCAGGAAATATGTGTTGAACTTATTGAAATTTCTTGTGAATTTTTTCACATTTTGTTCACAATCTGTAATTCTGCGATGCTTTCAAATTTCTACAGGAAAGGGGTTACATTTATGAAATTCAAATGGGTCGTATTATCTGTACTTTTTACTATTGCTACTGTGCTTGCCGGTTGCGATAATCGATTACTGGTCTTAGACCCTAAAGGACCTCAAGCTGAAACACAAGCTAAAGACATTCTGTTATCGATTGGAATTATGTCGATCATTGTCATTGTTGTTTTCGCTCTATTAGCATTTATGTTAATCAAATATCGTGCTTCAAAACAACCTGAAAATTATGAGCCGCCTCACATTGAAGGGAATGCTATTGTTGAAGCCATTTGTGTAGGGATTCCGATTATAATCGTTGCGTTTCTCTCCTTTGTCTCTGTTCAAAGTAACTATAAAGTGGAGGCAAAGCCGGAAGGATACGGAAATAAAGAACCGTTAGTTGTTTATGCTTCCTCCTCTAACTGGAAGTGGCATTTCAGCTATCCGGAAGAAGGCATTGAGACAGTTAATTATCTGTATGTTCCTACAGACCGTCCGCTTGAATTTAAACTTTACTCTTACGGACCAATCACTAGCTTCTGGATTCCACAACTTGGAGGCCAAAAGTATGCAATGAGTGATATGATTACCACCTTGCACCTAGCGGCTGACGTGCCAGGAGAATATATGGGTCGAAATGCAAACTTCAGCGGTAAAGGCTTTGCTGAAAATACATTTGATGTCAAAGCCATGCCTCAAGATGAATTCGATGATTGGGTAAAAGAAGTAAAGGAAACAGCTAAGCCTCTTACAGAAGAAAAATTTAATGATTTACTAGAGCCGGGGCACCTTGGAAAATCTACTTTTACTGGCACTCACTTAGGTTTTTCACCGCCTCCTGAACATCACCATAGCTCCTCTGATGAATCTGAAAAATCGGATGAACATTCAGAGCATGAAAACATGGATGATATGGATATGTCTTCAGAGCATGAAGGCATGCACCACTAAGGTTAGTAATCATTTAATCAATCAACTAAGCCTTATACGATAAGCAATTTATTCCTGAAAGGAGTCACAAACGTATGGATTTCTTTAGTCGATTTGCCATACCGCATGCAAGTCCTGCGATTTATGCCTCAATGGTTGCCATTGTTCTTACAAGTGTTGCGATCGTTGCCGGCTTAACTTATTTTAAAAAATGGGGATATCTGTGGCGCGAATGGTTAACAACAGTAGATCATAAACGAATCGGTATTATGTATCTGCTTTCCGCTTTACTGATGTTATTCCGCGGCGGCGTAGATGCGATCATGATGCGTGCCCAGCTGGCTACTCCTGAAAGCAAGCTGCTGGATGCTCAGCATTATAATGAAATATTCACAACACACGGGGTCGTTATGATCCTCTTTATGGCGATGCCATTCATTATCGGTTTCATGAACTTTGTTGTACCATTACAAATTGGAGCGCGTGACGTAGCGTTTCCACGTTTGAATGCTGTAAGTTTCTGGTTATTCTTTATGGGTGCAATGTTATTTAACATCTCTTTCGTTGTCGGGGGTTCTCCTGACGCTGGATGGACTTCATATTTCCCGCTGGCAGGCAACGAATTTAGTGAATCTGTCGGAACGAACTATTATATGATTGCGATCCAGATTGCTGGTATAGGGACATTGATGACAGGGATTAACTTTATGACGACAATCCTAAAAATGAGAGCTCCTGGCATGACTCTAATGAAAATGCCAATGTTCACATGGTCTTCTCTTATCACTAATGCGATTATTGTTTTTGCTTTCCCTGTATTAACCGTATTACTTGCAATGGGAACAATGGACCGTTTAATTGGAACACAGTTTTTTACAACAGAAAACGGCGGAATGGATATGCTCTGGGCGAACTTCTTCTGGGTATGGGGACATCCTGAAGTATACATTTTGATTCTGCCAGCTTTCGGTATTTATAGTCAGGTTATTTCAACCTTTGCTCGCCGTAATCTATACGGCTACAAATCAATGGTTTGGTCAATGGTTATTATCTCCCTTCTTTCGTTCTTAGTTTGGGCTCACCATTTCTTTACTATGGGTCAGGGAGCACTAACCAACAGTATTTTCTCGATTACAACGATGGCGATTGCCGTTCCAACCGGTGTGAAAATCTTTAACTGGTTGCTCACCCTCTGGAAAGGGAAAATCGTTGTTACGACTCCAATGCTTTATTCGATGCTTTTCATTCCGCTTTTCACAATCGGTGGGGTGACTGGTGTAATGCTTGGAATGTCAGCCGCAGACTATCAGTACCATAATACAATGTTCTTAGTGGCTCACTTCCATATGGTTATCATTCCTGGTGTTGTGTTTGCGATGCTTGCGGGCCTCACTTTCTATTGGCCAAAAATGTTTGGCTTCATGCTGAATGAACGAATCGGAAAATTAACAGCATGGATTATTGCTATCAGTACTCTTGTTGCGTTTATGCCAATGTTCTTCACTGGCTTAGACGGACAAGCGCGCCGTATGTACACATATTCAGAATCAACTGGATTTGGACCATTAAACATGATTTCCTTTGTTGGAGCGCTAGGACTTGCCATAGGCTTTGTCTTACTCGTTTATAACGTCTACTACAGCACACGTTATGCTTCAAGAGATATCAGTTCGGATCCTTGGGATGCACGTACACTTGAATGGGCAACTCATACTCCGGTTCCTGAATATAACTTTGCGGTTGTGCCACAAGTGAATTCAGAGGAACCTTTATGGGATGCTAAGAAAAACGGCCACGAGTTATTTAAAGGTGAATACAAAGAAATTCATATGCCAAATAACAGCGGCGTACCGTTTATCATGAGTGCGATCTTCTTTGTATGGGGCTTCTCATTTGTATTCTCTCTATGGATTCCATTAATCCTAGCAACAATCGGCATTTTTGCTTGCATGACTCACCGTTCATTTGAAAAAGATCACGGACGTCACATTTCGGTTAAAGAAGTGAAAGAAACTGAAGAAAAATTGCGAGGTGCTTAATCAATGAAAATAGATCACTCGCTTCCTCTGGAATATAGTACAGAAGAAAATCGGTTGAAAATTTTAGGCTTTTGGATTTTCCTGGGTGCCGAAATCATGCTTTTTGCAACGCTTTTCGCTGGTTATTTTACATTAGCGAATCGTACAGGCAACGGTCCTACTGGAGCTGAGATTTTTGAAATCACTCCAGTATTGATTGAAACCTTCTTGCTTTTGACAAGTAGCTTTACCATTGGCCTTGGCATTCATGCGATGCGTCTTGGTAAGAAAAAAGCGATGTTAACATTCTTTGCTGTAACATTAATTTTAGGTCTAGGATTCCTAGGAGTCGAAATTTACGATTTTGTCGTATATGTACATGAAGGGGCAGCCTTACAAACTAGTGCATTTACCTCCATGTTATTAACAACACTGGGAACACACGGAGCGCACGTTACACTTGGGTTCTTCTGGGGATTATTTATCATCCTGCAAGTTAGAAAGCGCGGGTTAACGCCGGAAACAGCTAATAAATCTTTCATTTTCTCTCTTTACTGGCATTTTCTAGATGTAGTTTGGATTTTCATCTTCAGCTTCATCTACATGAAAGGAATGATGTAATATGAAAGAATTATTCCCGGCAAAACAAGTAATGGGCTTTGTGTTTTCACTGATCTTGACGGCAGTGGCTCTCTTGGTTTACTTCATGGATATGTCATTTGCTAGCGGAATGACGGTTCTTCTTATCACAGCATTTGTTCAAGCAGGCCTTCAGCTCGTTGTATTCATGCATGCTGGCGAAACTGAGGATAGAGCCTCCATTTATACAAACATCTATTACGGATTAATCATCGCTCTTGTTACTTTATTTGGAACATTGCTAGCTATGGTTTGGGATATGTAATTGCCCTATTAAAAGAGGCTGTCTCAGAGGTCGATGCGTCGGCTTCTGCAGGCAGCCTCTTTTACGTTAGACAGACACAAAAGACTCCCTCCCTTCTATTACAGGGAAAAAGCGAAGAGAAAATTTTCTCTTCGCTTTTTTGTGCAAGAGAGACGAATGGTTTGTACAGCCTGTACTTAATCTTCGACAAACACCTCATTTACATGATGTGATTATAGAAAATCCCGTTTCTGGGTTCGTACGATCTGTGTCCAAAGCCATCACCCCATTGGAGTTTTCGTTCCTTGCCTTATTATCATGTCCGTTATTTTCAAAGGTATTCGCTGTAGAAAAAAATTCCTTCCGTATGAGTTTGCTCATTTATTCATCTTATATAAATAAGCCATTGAGACAAAATAAGAACAGCACAGTTCATCCTGTGCCAATAAATACTTCGGAGGGATGGATCATGAGAAAAAGAAACAAATCTAAGCGTTTTGTACAGCAAGGTAAAGATTCTGTTACTCAGCATGCTGAGCGTTTCCCGTATCGTACGACATACTCTGAAGCCGAAGAAAAACGATTTTCTACTGAAAATACGGCAGATAATCCCGATGTGACGCTTGGAGGAGTATAATGGGCAGAAATCCTTCGAAAAACAAGGTGAACCAATCTGGACAGCCTAAGCCGCTCAGCGGATCACACAAAGTGAAAAACAGAAATCACTCTAGACAGAATAAAAACAGTGGGCATGGAATGTAATGATGGCTGTAATTAAGCTGCCGTAACAAATGCAAAGCCTCCATACACACTATGGACTCGATATGTCAAAGTCCCAGTGCTGTATGGAGGCTCTTTTATAACGATAGGGCTTCATTATTTAAACCAGCCTTTTTCTTTCGAGTGAGAAATGGCTTCAATCCGATTTTTCACGTGAAGCTTATCGAATATTGTGGAAATATAATTTCTCACTGTGCCATTTTTGATAAGAAGCTCATCTGCAATTTCTTTTGTGTTTTTCCCTTCTGCCACAAGCGCTAGCACTTCTTTTTCACGCTCAGTTAAAGGGTTTTCTTCACTATAGAAATCATCCATTAACTCCGGTGCATAAATACGCATTCCTGCCATGATGCTGCGAATGGAGCTGGCCAGTTCTTCACTCGGGCTGTCTTTTAATAAATAGCCGCTGACCTTGGCTTTTAAAGCCCTTTGAAAGTAGCCGGTACGGGCGAATGTCGTTAAGATAATGACTTTGCATCCGAATCCTTGCAATTCCTCAGCTGCTTCCAGCCCGCTTTTTCCTGGCATTTCAATATCCATAATACATATGTCCGGCTTCATTTGTTGAACAAGAGCAATCGCCTCTTCGCCATTTGATGCTTTACCGACTACTTCTATGTCCTCTTCAAGGCTAAGAAGGGAGCCTAACGCTCCAAGCAGCATCCGTTGGTCTTCTGCGATGACGATTCGAATCATGTTCATCTCTCCTTCTCTCTTTGTTTTACATCATTCGGAACAGTGATAATTAACGTGGTCCCTTCATTCGAAGAAATATCCAAATATCCATTAACAAATTCCAAGCGTTCCTTCATTCCTAAAAGGCCGTTCCCTCTTTCAAATGCTGTATCAGTTATGACTCCCTTTCCATTATCTTTTACGGTAATGGAGATATCTTTTTCCGATTGCTCCATTCTCACTTCACACTCGGTTGCATGACTGTGTTTCACCACATTCGTCACGGCTTCTTTTAAGCACATGCTTAAAATGTTCTCCAAGAATAAAGAAACATTTACTAACTTCGGCTCTTCTTCACCAATGAATTTAATCTGGGCCGCTTGCAAAATTTGTTTTACGAGGACAATTTCATCCTTCAAGCGAATGCCGCGCATGGAAGAGACCATCTTTCTCACTTCATTTAAGGCCGTTCGCGCCGTTTGTTGTACATCCTTTAATTCATTCCTTGCTTGCTCCGGGTCCTTGGCAATAAGCCTTCCTGCCAGATCACTCTTCAAGCCGATGAGCGACAGCCTTTGTCCTAAAGTATCGTGAAGATCACGGGCGATTCTTTGTCGCTCTTCCATTTTCACAAGTTCAGAAATACGATCATTCGCATCTTTCAACTGCTCTTCTAACTGTTCCTGCTTTTTTCGATTATAAATATTAAACGGCAGCAAGATGACGCTAATCCAAACAATAATAATAAAGGGCAGCTGCTTAAGAAATAACTGACTTTGAAGAACAAGGTGATAGTTGAAAGAAACAATCGTGCTAATTAAATGGATAATATAGAGAACAATAAAAGCAATTCGGTTTTTAATATTGCCGTTATAATAAGCGATATAAAAAGCAAAATACACAAATTGGAACAAAATGGTCATCGTCACAGAGATGCCAATGAGAATACACATCCATAAATAGACCGGCCACTTCTTTGATAGGAAGGCGAAACGGTAAGAAATGAAAAATAAAACCGTCAGCGTAATCCCCGTAAAGATGCTGGCTGTCGAGGATGACTGAAAAATAAAATAAAAGGGCAACAAGCTCAGGACGCTCCATATATATGGAGAAATCCCGGAACTTTTCTGAAAGGGCCAATACCTTCTCCGCATGATAAAAACCTCGTTTATATGTTAAAATCAATCTTTCTTATTAGTATAAAACAATACGAACAGCTAGTGAATCATTCATCTGATGAAAAACCATGCTTTCACTCTACCGGACAATGAGCGAAACCATGGTTTTATTTATACTTTTTAATTAAATTTTAATGCTCTTTTTTCCTTCCTGCGAGCGGCCACTTTTTTGGCAGCGCGGAAGGTGACGAATTTTTCACTTTGCTCATCCCATAAACGGAATTTAAGGGAGCCTAAACTCGTTGCTAACGTAATCGTTGGCACATTTTGTAAAGGCGGCGTTTGATTGTGCGCCGCTTCTAGCTGATAGTTAGGTACTCTTGGACTTAAATGATGAACGTGGTGGAAGCCAATATTCCCTGTCAGCCACTGCAACGGCTTAGGAAGTTTGTAAAAAGAGCTGCCTTCTACGGCGGCTTTTACATAATTCCAATGCTCGTCTTCTTTAAAGTAAGAATCTTCAAAGGTATGTTGCACATAAAAGAGCCAAACGCCACATGAGCCAGCAATGAGAAAAATGGGACCTTCCACCAGTAGGAAAGCTTCCCAGCCGACTGCCCAAATAAGCAGAGAAACAATAGCAACAATGGCTATATTCGTTATATACGTATTTAAGCGCTCATTCCAGCGAGCCTCTTTTCGGTTAAAACGATTTTCAATCAAAAATACATAAATGGGACCTAAAATAAACATAACAAATGGATTACGGTACAGTCGGTAAGATAATCGCTGCCAAAAGGACGCTTCCATATACTCATTAACAGTCATGACCCAAATGTCCCCTGTTCCCCGTTTATCAAGATTTCCGCTTGTTGCATGGTGAACGGAATGGTTGTGCTGCCATTGGTTATATGGGAAAAAAGTTAAAATCCCTGTAATGGTTCCGACAATTTTATTGGCTTTTCTGCTTTTAAAGAAAGAGTGATGGCAACAGTCATGAAAAATGATAAATATTCTTGTCATGAACCCTGCCCCAACGGCAGCTAGGACAAGTGTCAGTACATAAGAGATGGCCAGGCTTTCATAGGCAAGATACCAGATAAGGCAAAAAGGAACAATGGTATTTACTAATTGCCTTATACTAGCAGCTGTATTTGATTTTTCGTAAGGAGCTACTTGTTTACGCAGCCATTTTGAATTTTCTTTATTCATATAGTCTTCCCTTTCCCTTTTTTCTTATAATACATTCATTATAAGAAAGAAAGAGGAAAAGCGGCAGTAGCACCCGTCATATGAAGGTATATGACAAGTGTCATATACAAGATGTTATTTTAAATAATTGTGTCCAGCAAGAACCAGATAATCATGATAAATTGGATCATAAACTTGGCTATTGTACCGCTTAAAAAACCGATAAATGTTGCAAAGCCTATAGTAACTGCTTTTTTTGCATCCTTTTGGATGAGCATCTCTGTTACTACTACTGCTGCAAATGGAACGAGTACAATACCGAATGGCGGGATCACAAATGAACCTATGATAACAGCAAGAGCAGCGATCCTCTCCCCCCATTTGGATCCTCCATATTTTTTTACAAAATAGCTATTAGCCAAGATATCAGCAACGATAATTAAAATGGTAAACATGGCCATCGCCAGCCAAAAGATGACTGATAATTCATCGTTATTGATGCCAAAGTGATAAAGCAAAAAGCCCCCCCATAAAAATAAAATGGACGGGATAATCGGAAAAACTAGACCTGCAAAGCTGGTAATAAATAAAATGGTGATACCAATCCAGGCAGCAACCTCCATCAGAATCACTTCCCCTTTCTTGCTTCCCGAAGTTTATGAATCGATCGGGTTAGCTCTCTATAAATAGCAACAATTTCATCCATTTTCATTCTGACCAGACCGCTTGATGAAGGAGCAACGAAGTCATGTACTCCTGGAACGATAGATACAGATTGCATTCCCCAAGGTACCTTTTTCTTCCCGCTATACTGCTGATACACTCCCTTGCCGACGAAGCAAACGATTCTTGGTTTGAAAACGGAAATTTTCTCCTTTAATGCTATTCTTCCTTTATTATATTCTTCTTTCGTAATTTCTTCCGCATTTCTTGTCGGACGTGCGACAATATTGGTTAGGCCGTACCCTATATTTAATAAAGAAGCATCCTCTTCCGGATGAAATTTCTTTTCTGTTAAGCCTGATCTATGTAGGATGGTCCAAAATCGATTGTTAGGATTGGCGAAATGATGGCCTGTTTCACCGGACCGAAGACTCGGATTAAACCCCACAAACAAAATATCCAGATTTTCTTTTATATGGTCTTTTATAGGTTCCAATTTCTCACTTCCTTTTCTGTCATACACACTTTATGTAGTCAGTTACAATTTTCTATTCCTTTATTATACGTTAAATGGAGACTATCGTTTCAAATAAGAAGAGCCGGGCGTATGAACGCCCGGCTCCTTACTATCCGCGCAACAACGGCATAGTGCAGCATCGGAAAGATCCGCCCGACTTAATAATTTCAGTGATATCCACTTCGATTACCTTATATCCTCGCTCGGCCAGCTGTTGATTGACTCTTTTATTAACCGGTAGACTGAACACTTTTTTGTTGCCGATAGAGAGCACATTCGTTCCAAGGGTAAATTGCTCTTCTTCTGATACTTCAATCAAACGAAACCGGGATTCCAAGAGTTGTCTTTCCTGTTCTCCAAGTGCTTTTGGAAAGACCAAAGCCTCTTCAGGAGACAAAATATTAAAAACACAATCTAAGTGCAAATACTTTTCATCAAAAGGAATCGGAACGATTTCATAGTCAGGCAGCTGCGACTGAAGCTCAGTGATGGCTTGTTCGTTTGTGCGGCTGCTGATCCCGGCGTAAACTGTCCGGCCGTTGACAATGATATCTCCTCCTTCAACCGGGCCGCTAGACAATTGGAAATGAGGGAGGCCCTCCTGCTGGAGCCAATTCTTTAGCACGGCTTCTTCACCTTGACGGATATCAGTCGCCATGCCGGCTATAAATACCTGACCTCCAATTGTGAAGCCGATATCGCGCGTGAATACCTGCTCAGGATAGTCGGCCTGCGGTTGAAGCTCTATGACTTCTACCCCGTGTTCCTGAAGCAAGCGTGAAAAGCGCTGATGTTGTTTTAATGCCCGTTTTACCTGGATATTCTCTTCTTTAAATTGCTCTTGCGTTTCATTAATCACTTCTTTGATAGCCATATACCGTGGCTGGCAAAGAAGTACTTTGTGAAGTCTTTCGTATTCACTGCCACAGGTGACAGGTTCGCTTTGTCTAGATGCTAATGTCATGATCTTCCTCCTGAGAACCTAATTTATATGTTCTCTATTCCCCAAAAAGAGGACGGAGTAAACTAGTCATTAACAAAGCCCTGTTAGCTGAACTTTTTGTTCCGATTATACTTTCTTCCCCGCCTGTGGGAATAACAATCATTACAAATCCGATATTGAAAATTAGCAGGGAGTTTTTCCCCGCATTTCTTGCATGCTTTGTTCCTACTGGTTTCCCCGGCCTGTAAATGCTTATGAACTTCATCGCTGATTGTTTGGCGAAGCCGTTCCCAGTACACCGCTTCCGTTTGCCGTCCCAATCGGTATAAAAATAAGAGGTGCAAGCCGATCGCTTTATAAGAGAGCTCCAAGTCCTCAAGCGACCCTCTTTTAATAATCAGTTCGGGAAGCTCTCTGCCGTTAACGATTGACTGCATCGTAGTTACCCATTGTTTCGTCATTCCCACTTCCTTTGTGGAAAATGGAAGATGTAAAAAGCCGTACAGATCAGTCATTGGCAGGCGGGCTTCTATTTCGCTCCCCTGTATGATTTCATATAAATAACGCTCTTGAGCAAGTGCAGATTTTTTTGTCCCTTTTGGGCTCTTGAACTGCTGCCATAGTTCAAAAAAAGTGCCGAGGTCCCGATAGTATCGTTGAAAACGTTCGAATACAGCTGCTGTCGGCGCAATCGCAAACGTTCTTACGGGCTCATCTTCTTTTTCGAGCAGATAGGTCATCTTCTGAATATCAGCAGTAAAAGCTACTTTTCCAGTAGGATAGATTCCTTTCCTTCCTGCACGTCCGGCAATTTGCTTTACTTCCTGTGAAGTAAGCGTTCTTCTTCGCGTCCCGTCGAATTTCTCATTCTTTAAGAAGACAATGCGCCGGATGGGCAGGTTCAATCCCATGCCAATGGCGTCTGTAGACACAATGACAGATGTTTTCCCCTCGATAAACTGCTTCATTTGCTTTTTTCTCGTTTCCGGCGGCATGCTGCCATAGATCATGCTCACAGAAAAGCGATTCTTCTTCAGTTTCGCTGCCGTTTCCAACACTTCTTTTCTTGAAAAGCAAACGAGTGCATCCCCTTTGGCTGTATCGGATAATTTAAATGGAACAGGTTCTACTTGAAGAGGGATATCACGGCTATATTCAAATAAATCATATTCGTTATCCCCGAGAAGCTGAATAAGCATTTCTTTCATATTCCTGCTGGCAATAATGTGTACTTCAGCAGCACGGGCACCTGTAATAGCCTTATACCAGGAAAAGCCGCGATCTTTATCAGCAATCATTTGTGCCTCGTCGATGACAACAATGTCATACGGATCATTTTCGTGAAACATTTCCACCGTGCAGGAGGAGTGTCGTGCATCGGGTTGTACTTTCTCTTCTTCTCCGGTTTTCAAGGAGCACGGAATGCCTTCTTTATTTAACTTTTCGTATACCTCAAGCGCTAAAAGGCGGAGCGGTGCAAGATAAAGGCCGCTTTTCGCCTGCTTCATCCTCTGCAACGCCCGGTGAGTTTTGCCTGTGTTGGTTTCACCGATATGGAGAATATAGTGCACGTTTCTTTCAGCAGACGGGCGATACGCCTGGCCAAAAATCTCTTCAATCTGTCTTTGCTCCTCTTCTTGCCTGCGCTTTATTTCAGCCAGTCTTTCCTCTTTTCTTCTTTCTCTCTCTGCTCGTTGCTGCTGATACAACTTTCTTTGCACTGCCTCCTCATATGGCGAAGAAGAAATAACTAACAGATGGTCCAATAACTCCTCCGTTAATTCTTCAAATAACTCCCATACGACTCCCGAAATCAGATGATCCACTAAGTCATGAAGACTGTCTGTTGTTAGTGGGTTATCGTTTATTTGTTGGTATTTTTCCTTTACCTGTTCAGGAAGGCTGTCTAAAATCTCCTGCAAGGCAGCATCGAATATATAATTGGCCGCATACTGCTCATATACGGAGTAATAAGTTTCATATTCGAATTCCCAGTGCCGCGTCTGCTCTATGTGTCCAGTTAATTCGGTGAAAAAATCTCCCACCGTTTCGTAGTCTTCTGGATCAAACTCCCCATCTACTATTAATTCCTCTTCCAGAGCAGCCGGATCTATAGGGTGGAATCTTGTTTGTTCCTGCATATTTTTCTGAAGACGACTAGCTACGGAGTGTCTGAAGGATAAGTATAGTAATTTCTTCTTTTCTTTTATAATCTTAGCTGCCTCTGCTTCAATGAGCGAATAAATTTTTTCTCGTTCTTTTGCCCGGTGTTCTTTTTCCTGATCAGCAAGAAAATGCAGACGTGCTTTTTCATATAAGGCTTGCCAGGCTCCTGGGGAAAGATTTTTATACTTTTCATCAAGCCATTTCTCTGTATCAAATGGGTGATAGTTTCTAATCTCATTACGGAATAACTGATTGATCAATTTCCGAGCCACGTCTTTTGTAACGAACCCCCGTTCTCTTAAGAAAGTTCGTTTTTCTTTACTGGTTAATTCATTGGAGGCTTTATTCAGCCATACATTTAACCACAATTGCTGAATGTACCGTTCTCGATCTTTCATATATTCTTCGAAAAAAGGCATCTTTTCCTGCCTGCCAAGATAAGTAAAGAGATCTTCATGAACTTTTTGTTTTGTATGGGAAATAGCCTGTAAATAGACATCAGAAAAATAATTCATGATCGTTTCCTTTCATGTTGTTTATTTTAAGAAATAGAGGCGATAAAAGGAGGAAGAAAATCGTTCTTATTGGCAAATCTCAAACGTTGGGGTATAATCTAGGAGAAAACACATATTTTTAAAGAGACCGCTTCGATGCTGGACACATCGAAACGGCTATGCAATAGCAGGTCCCTTTTAGGAGATCAGCATCTAACATGCTAAAACCGCCGGAGCCGGGTAAACTCAAGGGCGGTTTTAGTCTTTTTTATGAAATGACAAAATTGACACGACTAATCCCGCAAAAGCTATTGCAAACATAAGTGTTTCAAACGTTGTCACACGGCATCACCTCCCTCCTTGTCCATTGGAGGAGTGTGCCGACCACCCTTGAGAAGCCTATTCTATTGCTAGTTTAATTATAACACAACGATAAGAAGAACACACGTTCTTGTGTGGCATTTTTTAAAAATTCTTGAATAAATTATCAATTTATTACCTTGTATTCATACCGAACATATCTATTTTATCCTAGAGTGAAAATATCTCCTTTTCATACTTAGTATGAAGCACGCACGTAAAATTTAACCATTGAAAAAAGCTCCGACAATGACAAGTTGCCGGAGCTTTTTCATTTATTCTTTTCTCCCCTCACTTAATTGATCCAGCATACTTACTGTATTAATTAAATGGTTGTTAAATATTTGACGGGCAATACGAAGCAAATCGATAATCATTGGGTCTCTCAATGAATAAACCACGCGATTGCCATCCTTTGTGCCGTATACAATATTTTTGCTACGCAGCACACTTAATTGCTGCGAGACAGAGGAGCCTTCAGAGCCGATCGCCGCCTGAATTTCATTCACGTTTTTATCTCCCTCCGCTAACAGCTCTAAAATGCGTATACGCAACGGATGGGAAAGAGCTTTAAAGAAATCAGCTTTAAATTGTTGTAGATCTGTATTCATTTCTTTTCTCCATTCTTTTAAGCTAAAAGACTTTTGTCTGGCTTTTTCTCTTTTTCATTGCTATTAGAAAGTTCCAGGCATTCATGAAAAGCGTATTGCTTACAGCCGAGGCATTTATTTTTGTTTAGCTTAGTAAGGGCGAAGTCTATCGCTTCTCCGGTATGAGAAAAGACATGTTCTTTTCCAATTAAGTCAAATAGCTTTGTCCGCTTTATAACGTCTGTTGGCTGGTGCTGCATACCTGAGAGTAAAATGAGCCCACCCTGTTTATGGAAATCCTTCACTATGCTAGCTAATATCGCTTCCCCAGTTATATCCATATATGGAACCTTGCTCATTCTCAATATTAACACATTCGGCCGGTAATGGATGGCTTCCGCGATTGTTTGATCAAACAACTGAGCGGCTCCAAAAAAAAGCGGTCCTTCCACGGTGCACAAGCTAATTTGCGGACAGCCACTTTTTTCTTCATCTAGCAATGGCCGTACCTTTTTATCTGCCGGATCAGGAAGCACTTGATTAACTTTAAAGGAGGTGCTCATCCGTCTGATAAAGAGGATGAAGGACATAAGCAGCCCTGCTTCTACAGCAATTGTTAGGTTAGCAAACACTGTAAGAAAAAACGTAGTAAGTAAAATAAATGAATCGCTCGTTTTGGTCAGTAATATGCGCGAGAATGCTTTGCGTTCACTCATATTCCAGGCAACAACCATCAAAATAGGTGCCATGCTTGCTAAAGGGACAGCAGAAGCGTAAGGGGCAAAAAGCACGAGTACGAACAGTACAACTAACCCATGAATAATACCTGAAACAGGGGATACTGCCCCGTTTTTAATATTAGTTGCTGTTCTGGCAATGGCTCCAGTAGCTGCAATCCCGCCAAATAAAGGAGTAATCATGTTAGCAATCCCCTGACCCACCAATTCACGGTTGCTGTTATGCTTTGTTCCAGTCATCTCGTCAGCCACAACCGCTGATAACAAAGATTCAATCGCTCCAAGAATAGCAATAGTAAAAGTTGGACCGATCAGCAGCTGAATCTTTTCCAGTGTAAACTGCGGCATATGGAAATGAGGCAAGGAATTAGGAATCTCACCAAATGTAGAAGCAATGGTCTCTACGTGACCTGGGAAAAGATAAGTAGCTATAACACTTGAAGCCAGAAGGCCGATTAAGGGGCCTGGAATTTTGGGTGAAAATTTAGGTGTCACAACGATAAAGAAGAAACAAATCAATGCAGTTGCTACACTATATACATTGATAGTATTCAGATGAATAACCATTTCTTTCATGTTGGAAAAGAAGTCTTCATGCTTTTCAATATCGCTCAATCCTAAAAAATTAGCAACCTGTCCGGTAAAAATAATAAAGGCAATACCTGAAGTGAAGCCGATAATCACTGGACGCGGAATAAATTGTATCAACGCCCCCAATTTAAGCATGCCCATTAGAACCAACAGGACTCCCGCCATAAATCCGGCAATCAGCAGATTTTCATAGCCATAAGCCATAACAATCCCGAGCAGGACAGGCACAAAGGCACCTGTTGGTCCGCCAATTTGATATTTGGAACCGCCAAAAATAGAAATAAGAATCCCAGCAATGATGGTCGTATAAAGACCGTACTCAGGCTTTACTCCGGAAGCAATAGCAAAAGCCATGCCAAGTGGCAGTGCGATGACTCCAACGATAACGCCTGCGAGTAAATCTTTCCGGAGATGATGAATGGAATAATTATTCAAAGAGCCCAATAGCTTGCTCACCGTCATCCCTTCTTTTCTTGTTAATCAATATATTCAAATATTTGAATATATTGATATTATATAACAAAAATATATATTTACAACGATAAAAAAGACTCCGTGTAAAGTGACGACAAAAAATTAAAAATCACAACTACAAATAGTTTCGGCTTTGAAGTAAAGTTCCACTATAAAAAATGGAACCGTTAAAAATGAAGTTCAACTTTTTAAAAGAGTATAATCAAAATCTTCGTACCGAAAAGAAGATATATTCTATTTTATTTAAAGAAAAACATAGAGAAAGTTATCAGAAACAATAATAATGAATTATAAAGAGATAAAAATTTATTGAAAAACGATAAATATCGTATTAAACTTATATTACCGATAAACCATTGAGGTGTTTTCATTGAATGAGGAATAACGCTATTTTTAAAGGTCGTTGTTTTGTTTTATATGTCACAAGCGATACATTCCCTCTATCCCAAAATGCGTTGTACCCTGGATTAGCAATAATCGGGTTTATAATTACCTTTGCTGCGGTTCTTCAGAATTTGTTAAAAAGTGCACTCAATATAAAAGCAGAAAATGATTTAACGGTCTGAGGTAAGAAGGATGGCGATTATCACTTATATCGATAGATGCCAGCGAAAAGAAAATAGACTGTCAGCCCGGAGATATAGGGTTGGAATAGATACGGAGGAACAAAGGGAATTTTATAAGCTGCACCCTATATTTGAAAAAATCAATTTTGAAATGATTAGAGTTACGCAGGTAATAAGGGAGCGTACAAACTTAACTTTAGGTGGGATGGTATGTCATCATGGTTATTAATTGGAGTTTTTGGAGTGTTACTTTTTATATTGTTTAAAGGCCCAATAATAGAAAAGACAGGAGAAAACAACAAGCTTGTACATAAATTAAAAAACGCTACATGGTTTCAAAATCACTGGTTAGCTGGTCTCTTCTTATTCTTTATGAATGGATTTCTATTTTCTTTTGCCTGTCTGGGTCTTTATGTGCTGATGTATTTGTTTATTCCTTTTGTTCATTTATTTGTGATGCTTTCAGTGGTAATCGTAAGCCTTTATTTATGGATATTAGTGAATAAGGCTTGGCAAGGAACGGCAGGAAACCGTTTGAAGATGGGGGCTGTCGGAAGCAGTTTTTATGTTTTTTTGATTTTGATATTTATTTATTGGTTCGTAACGCTAACACCTTCTTACCCGGGAGAAGATACTTTTATGGGAGCTGTTGGATTAATTTTTGCTATCATAGTTTCAACTGTAGCATTTATTACTGGTTTTGTTATCACGGGATTTTCTAAAAAAAAGGTTCCCGCTTAAACAAACGGTAAAACTAAAATATAAATTTATTAGACAAGAATCCGTTTTAGGTAAATTTCACCGAAACGGATTCTTCTTTATTTATTAGTTGATCACTGCAGGCGGACGCTTTCCGCGGGCGGTCCGTGAGCCTCCTCGTCGCGTGCGCTCTTGCGGGGTCTCACCAGGATACGCTTTTCCCGCTGGAGCCGCCTTCCGTTACAATCAACGATTAAAAATCAACATTCACATTTAACAGAGCCTATTTATTATAAAATATAGCTGTTTAATTTTTAACGAAAGATCCTTCACTGCATTTTCTGATTCGTTCTCAATGATCCCCTTTAGAATAAGCCATTAGATAATGAGGGTTGAATAAATAATAAACTTCGCGACTCCATATATTTCATCATTTTTTAAAAATGTCATGATTATATTTTTATATCATGATAGCATTCGAAGTGTATCAAATATTTCAATATAGAAAGGAAAATGAAACGATGAATATGAATGTCGAAGTGCTTCCAAACTATCGCCTTGCCTATGTGCGTCAAGTGGGTCCCTATGGCCCTGCCAACATTCAAGCAATGGAAAAGTTAAAAAAATGGGCTAAAAAGAAAAATTTGCTCGTTGGATCAGCCATTATACTCGGAATTCCGCAAGATAACCCCGAAACAACCCTTCCTGAAAACTGCCGATATGATGCGTGTATTGTCATTTCAAAAGATTATCAACTAGATGACTCCATTTACGAAGGTGAACTTTCTGGTGGACAATACGTTGTATTCAAAGTCAAACACACAACCGAAAGTGTCCAAAAAGCATGGGCTGAAATGTTTCCAGCTCTACAGAATAACGGATATCAAGTTGACGACAAACCGATTTTTGAAAGATATAGCGGTGATATGATTAACAACGATTATTGTGAAATATGCGTACCGGTAAAATCATTATAGTTTAATTTAAATGAAGGTGTTAGGCCACAAATGAATCCACTGCGGCCTAACACCCTATCTTTATTGTTGATGCATCAACTTTGCTATCACTCTACCATTACATATAACTTTACAATACTTACACCCTTTCAAGCACGACCGCAATTCCCTGTCCCCCACCGATACAAAGCGAGGCAAGGCCGTATTTGGCTCCGCGTTTTTGCATTTCTAGGGCAAGCGAGTATGTGATCCGTGTGCCGCTGGCGCCAACCGGATGGCCAAGCGCAATGGCCCCGCCATTGACATTCACTTTTTGCGGGTCCAGCTCTAGTTGTTTCATCACAGCCAGCGATTGCGCGGCAAATGCTTCATTTAATTCAATGACATCCATATCATTCCATGTCAAATGGGCCTTTTTAAGAGCGGCTTCACTTGCTGGCACAGGACCAATTCCCATTATGTTCGGATCAACTCCAGTTATCCCCCATGAAACGATACGCGCGAGCGGCCTGATGTCCGAGCGTCTCGATAAAAATGCTTCCGAAGCGAGAACCACCGCGGCTGCTCCGTCGTTAATCCCGCTTGAACTGCCCGCTGTCACTGTTCCCTCTTTAATGAAAGCTGGTTTTAGATTGCTGAGGCTCCCCAGATCTGTATCCGGGCGGATATGCTCATCCTTGGAAACCGTTTTTTCTCGTTTCTTTTTATCTGTAAGAAGAACAGGAACAATTTCTTCATTAAATCGTCCTGCTGCTTGTGCCTTTGCTGCTTTTTGATGTGACTGCAAAGCGAACGCATCTTGCTCTTTGCGACTGATCTCGTATTTTTGTGCCAGGTTTTCAGCTGTAATGCCCATCCCACAGCCGATGTATTGGTCTGTGAGTGTTAACCACAGCATATCATCCAGCGGTGGCGGTCCGGATGGCGAACCGAAACGGGTATGGCGCAGTACATGTGGAGCCTGACTCATATTTTCTGTTCCGCCCGCGAGTGCAGTACTAGCATCGCCTAATAGAATCGTTTGTGCCGCCGATACGATAGCCTGCAGCCCCGAACCACATAGCCTGTTTACTGTTAAAGCTGGTGTTCGTTCAGGTACTCCGCTCTTTAGAGAAATATGACGTGCCAAATAAGAAGCCGCTTTCGTTGTGTGTATGACATTTCCAAATACTACGTCTTCAATTTCCTCCGGCAATAGAGAACTTCTTTCCATGGCGGCTTTTGCTGCTGTTACTCCAAGGTCAATGTCAGATACCCCTTTTAACTCCCCGCCGAAAGCGCCAAATGGTGTTCTTGCCCCACTAACTAAATAAACAGACTCCATTGTGTGATCCCCCCATCCTGGATTTCTCTTTTACTATAATATATTATGAATGATGATTCACTTTTTGTTGAATCAGCGAGAAAGGCTGAAAAAATTTGAAACTAATAGTTATATTTAACGTAATTCCTTACTACATAGCTGGATAGGAGAGATGAAAAGAGTGAGCATACATAAAAAGTCCGATATAGTCATCATTGTGGCACATGAAATCTATGGGGTAAATCGCCATATGAGAGATTTTTGCGAGTTATTGACAGAAAGAGGGTTTGACGTGATTTGCCCCAATTTGCTTGAACGGGAAGCCCCTTTTGATTATGAAGAAGAAGCTGCTGCCTATCGACATTTCATCGAGAATGTAGGCTTTGTTAGAGCGACACGTACCATGAAACGTTTATTGATAGATATGGAGAAAAAATATAAGAAAGTCTTCCTTATTGGGTTTAGTGTGGGAGCAACAGTTGCCTGGTTGTGCAGCGAAGAAAAATCAGTTGATGGAATAATAGGTTATTATGGCTCCCGGATTAGAGATTATTTGTCCATCTCACCGCAGTGCCCTGTCTTGCTATTTTTCCCACAGGAAGAGTCTTCGTTTAGTGTAGATGAGTTAATTAAACATCTGCGTACAGGCTCTATTCAAGTTCATCAATTGAACGGTCAGCATGGATTTAGTGATCCTTATTCTCCAAGATACGATACAAAGTCAGCGCAAACAGCATTTAACGAGGTAATAAAGTTTATTGGCTGAGTCACTCAATGAAAACGTCCACCAACATTTAAGGTGGACGTTTTCACTTTATTGGATAATCTGCGCTCACCTGCTTGTTCTTCATCAAAGTCATGTTTCTTTTCGACAGGTATACTATGCTTCGTCTGTGTAGAAGAGTCAATTTCCTTTCCTGGTAAGGTGTATAAACAGCAAATGGCTGGTAGTCAAATGAGTATTTTAATAAAGATTGGGCTATTCACCTATTTTACAACCATTCATACAATAAAATAAAAATGGCAGGAGGCAACTTTTATGTCAAAAAAAATAGAAGCTAAGACTAACGATTCACGAGCCAAGTGGCAATTTTATGAGGGGTTAGGTCTTCTTCTTGTCCTATCTTCTATGCTTCTTCTGTTATTTAAACCTAATTCGCTGGCAGACTTTTTTAGTGCCATTATAAATGAAGTCAAACCTGTGGTTGTTGACATTTTTTTAATGAGTGAGATAGGTATTGCCATCATTGCGAGTGTTATTATGGGCCGCCTACTAGAGCGGCTTGGATTTACAGATGGATTAATTCGAATGTTTGTGCCCGTTATGAAATGGTTCAGAATCAATCCAGCTGTTATTATACCAAGTGTCTATAATGTCCTTGGCGACATTAATGCTGCTGGAAAAATTGCGGGTCCAATACTTATGAAAGCCAGTGCTACGAAAGATGAGCAAAAAATTGCTGTTGCCACAATGATTCAGTCCCCCCAATCCTTCGCAACATTTGTACTGGGATTAATAGCTTTAGCTGCCTTTGGCATTCATGCTTTTCCGCTCGTGATTCTCTCTATTTTCCTTCCAATTATTGTTGTTCCTTTTCTGTTATCAATAACAGTTTATCGCTCCACTAAGAAAGTCGAGCTAGAAGAACTGCCACGCTTTACACCGAAAACGCCTTTTCTTCAAACCATTTTCTCTTCAGCAAAAGAAGGAGCAGAGCTCTTGTTTTTAATTATCATCCCGGCAGTGGCCGCTGTTTTTTTCTTTATTGGTATTTTAAAGTTTGCAGGCGTATGGGAACTGCTGGAGTCGTGTTTATCTTCTTTCCTTACGTTCATAAGCATTGAGCCGGCGACGGGTCTGGTTTCTATTCTTGCAGCTCCTACCCTTGCAGTGGCTCAATTGGCTGAATTAAGCCAGGGGTTTGACCCCCGTCTCATCGTTGGCTCTTTTATCATTGCCAATTCAGGGTTACCGCTGTCTGTCATCTTTGGTCAAGTGCCGGCAACATGGGTAGAATCGTCTAGTTTAAACGAGAAAGAAGTATTAAAAGCAGCGCTCATTGGGCTGATTATCCGCTTCATTACAGCCTGGGTACTCGGAGTATTTTTAACTCCTTATTTGGTCGGGTGAGCTATGGAAGAGCGGTATTTAATTCGCGGGAAAAAGCTGGTTACTGTATCAGATTACGGAACGATAGAGGATGGATGCCTCGTTATCAGTCACGGAAAAATTGAAGAACTTGGCCCTTGGGAACAAGTAAAGAAACGCTTTTCAACCATTAAAGTGATCGATTGTTCCGAATATGTCATTACGCCTTCACTCGTTGATTGTCATACTCATTTGTTAGAATTTGCGCCTTCTTCCTTGCATCCTGTTTCTCCAAACACTCATCTATGGGCAGGAAAATCGATTCTTTTTCATGCTCTATCCTCAGGGATTACAGCGCTCGGAGAACAAATTTGCGGCCATCCAAACTGCAATTTTTCAATAAAGGATTATCGAAAATCAATAGCTGATTTGCCGATTGATATTTCTTTTGCCACGACGAGCATATCTATTGGTTTTGATGAACCTGTACACTTTTCAGCTATTACCCAGTCACAGCCTATCGAAAGAAGCCGCTTGTCTGATGCACGATTAGTACGAAAAATTGCAAAAGAAAGCGGCTTTCCCGGTGAAAATGTTTTCATCAATGCGACTCCTGCCAATTTTATTGCTGAGGCAGTGCCTTGCGCTGGTGAGATTATGTACAGTTTGCAAGAATTGAAACAAGTAACGGATATTTATCATCAATTGAATAAGGAAATAGGCGCCCATGTGGCAGGCGAAGAAGGAATTGAATTAGCCATCTCCGCAGGGATAGATGTCCTGCATCATGCTCATGGAATTACGGATGAACAAATTAAAAAAGTAGCAAAGCAGAACATGAAAATAGTAGCCACTCCAATGGGAGGAACTCATTTGCCGCCCAATTCTCCGAAGGAAATTATGAAGTTGGTAGAAAAGAAAATAGCTGTATCGATTGCGACAGATGCTTATCTTCCCCCCTATCCGAATGTTTCATGGCTTCCTTTCCATTCCCGTACACTGCAAGGACCAGATGCTTTGATGCTCATAGCCCAACCTGCTATGAAATTGATGAAGGAGCATCAATTTGATGAAAATGACATTCTAGCTTTATTAACAGCAAACCCCGCAGACCTTTTAGGAAAAGGAGATCAGTTCGGTCGTCTGGAAAAAGGAATGGACGCTAATTTTATCGTATCTGCGGGCATACCTGGCCTGGAGATAACAGACGTGGAACAAATAAAGAAAGTATTTTTCCGAGGAATAGAAGCGATTAATCGCTTGGTTTAATCCTTTTCTTTTGGCATTCTACCAGAAAAATACGGAAGGTATACGTCAAGACAATTTCGGGAGACCAAAAGCCGATTTTCCTTAGCGCAAGGAAAATCGGCTTTAAAGTTGAGCATGGTTAAAAATGAATGATGTTTTTTGCCGTTGATTGTAGCGGAAAGCGCCCGCCTGCAGCGAAAATCAACTTTTTCCTCTCTTTTTGACAATTAGTTTGTTGAAGCGCGGATCGATTGTTTACTATTTTAATGATGAATCAGTTAATTTAATAGGAGGAAGCTTGTTAGAGAGCGTTAAGCGAAAGACACGTGCAGCATCAAGTGTCTCCTTTTCTAATGTGATCGAGACGAATAACTTTTTTCTCTGGGTGTTTAGCAATCAACAAAATAGCTGTTAATATGAATCCACTCCCTATAAGATGGATAAAAGAGAGTTTTTCACCTAAGAAAAGCACAGAAAGAATGACACTGCTAATTGGTAAAACACCTGTCAACACTCCAACTGTACTTGCCGGAACTTTTGAAACACCCTGGTACATAAGAATAAAAGCAATAACAGTCACAACTACACCAAAATAAAACACTAATCCCCACTCCGCCATGGACACTTCTTTAAATTTAAATTGAGAGCTCTCATAAAGAGAAAACGGTAGAAATAAAACAGCCCCAAACAAACTAACAATCGTTGAAATAGCAAGCGGACTAACTCGCTGTGCCACAAATTTCCCAAATATAATAAACAAAGCTTCACCAATAACGGCACCAAAAATGAGTAAATTCCCCAATATGGGAGAGGAACTACGCTCAATGGATGAAAAAGAGGTGAAAACATTGATTATCAATGTTCCCAAAACTGCCAGCAAAATGCCTATGCTAACATTTTTGGTTAGTTTCTCTTTAAGAAAAAGAGCAGCAAGGCCCCCGGTAACTGCTGGAATAGTGCTTGTAATAATGCCGCCTTCCATGGCCGTAGTTAGTTTCAGGCCATATAACATCAGAATATTAAATAAAAATACACCAGATAATGCTTGTAAAAATAGGATGAAAAAATCGCTCTTATTAATAGTCGGGATCCCTTCCATCTTAATCAGTAATGGAACCATAATAATGGTTGCAATAAGAAACCTAAGTTCAGAAGCCAAGAACACGGGGAAACTTTGAACCATCAGCTTACCTGCTACAACTGAACTGCCTACAATAATCATGGCCAACATAATTTTCAAGCTTGGGATTAAATGGTCATTCAATATGAGTACTTCTCTCTAATGAATGGATGATATCCGTTACTGCGCGATATAAATTTTCCGGGTATTCAGCTATTCGATGACATAAATATAAGTACCACTCTTTTCCATAAGGTAAGTACACTTTACAGTTATAACCTTTGCTTTTTAAATCACTTAACAAATCTGAACGTATGCCATAGAGCATTTCTATTTCTACGTCTGGACGATTAAGGTATTGACGATATTCCATTTCGCGGATAAGAATCTCATCATGTGTGGCTATGGATACCGAGTGGTTGGCTTCTATTAGTTGCTCTATAAGTTTAAGATAGCGATCATTTAATTCTTTCGATCTAGATATGGCAATATCGGCAGATTCTTGATAAGCTCCTTTGACAACGCGTATCTTCCCAGGATAATCAATGAGTTTCTGAATATCATTGTCCGATCGGTATAAGTGCGCCTGTATAGTTATCCCTACATTCGGGCACTGTTCAGCTGTTTTTCTATAAATATCAAGAATGTGATTTGTTTTTGCAGATTCTTCCATGCTGATCATCAGTGAAATCCCATGCAGATTTGCTTCCTTTGCTATCTCAAGCAAATGGCTATAAGCTGTATCAGGATCCACAGATAACCCGATATGTGACAAATCAAGCGAAACAGTTTCCTTCATAGATAGAGAGCCCATCTCTTCTATAAGGTTTAGAAACTCATTTTTTGCTTTTTGACACTCCTCTAAATCAGTTATGTTTTCTCCTATGTATTCCAGTGAAATAAAATAACCTGTTGAAATTAGTTTTTTTGCTACTTCGATTCCTTCTTGGCTATTTTCGCCTGTGACAAACCGTTTAGCAGCTTTTAACAATAACGGATAGAGTTCGGATGATTGCTGAATATAAGATTTCATTTGTTCATTACGTGCAATTGATTTAAGAGCTTGAATAACTTCGATTTCTGGATTAGTCATCATTGTCCATCTCCTTTTCTATTTGCATCCACTTTATCATGGTAAAATGGTTTGTATTAGTACCACTAAACACAATTTTTAATGGTACCACTTTTATTAAAGGAGAAAATGTACATATGCTTTGGATACCGATTGACCGATCCTTAGATATACCTTTGATTAGACAAGTGTATCAACAAATACGGGAGCAAATTTTAAATGGGCATCTACATTCAGGAGAAAAACTGCCATCCACACGCGAACTATCATCTGAATTAAAAGTTTCCAGAAATGTGATTTTGGAAGCTTACGATCAACTGCTGGCTGAAGGTTTTTTAGTTTCACGGAGGGGAGCAGGCACCTTTGTTGCTGCAGGAGCTTTTTTAGAACAACATAAAAAGGTGCCTGTATTTCATTCTTCAGATGAGAGGGAAGAAAACAGAAAAGAGGATTCCGTTATTAATTTTCGGTCGGGTATACCTTCATTAGATCTATTCCCCCGTAAGACATGGGCAAAGTTATCTCATGCCACGTGGAATGACACCTCACCTTCTTCGTTTGGATACGATATCCCTGAAGGACGACCAGAATTAAGGCAGGTTTTATCACGGTATTTACTTAAAACGAGAGGAGTTCACTGTCATCCAGATCAGATTGTTATTACTTCTGGTGCCACTCAAGCTCTCACACTTGTTTCTAAACTACTTTTAACACCGAATGATACAGTAATAATGGAGGATCCCATCACTAATGATATTCAAACGATCTTTAAAGATTCAGGGGCTCTTCTTTATCCCGTATCTGTTGATGAATATGGAATGAAGACATCCTTGCTACCAATCAATCAAAATCCAAAGTTTGTCTTTATTACTCCTTCCCACCAGTTCCCTTTAGGAGGAACATTGCCGATTCAACGACGGATCCAATTGATTAATTACTCGAGAAAGACAAACTGTTATCTTGTTGAAGATGATTATGATAGCGAGTTTCGATATGAAGGCCCCCCCGTAAGTTCGTTGCAGGGGTTGGAACCGGAACGCGTGTTATATATTGGTTCATTCAGTAAAATCTTATCTCCTGCTCTTAGAATGGGATATTTAGTTCTCCCTTCGCATCTGATTGAAAAATGTCGGAAACTAAAATGGTTTTCCGACCTACACACTCCTTCTGTAGATCAGCTTATTCTCGCTCGATTTATTGATGAAGGCTATTTGGAACGACACATTACAAAAATGAAAAAAATGTATAAAAATCGGAGGGATTTCCTGATTCATTGTTTAAAAATAACCTTTTCGGATAAGGTTAATATCTTCGGTTATTCAACAGGCTTACACCTAATTGTTGAATGGAATGAGCTCCATTTCTCAAAAGAATTACTTGAACACATCCAACAATTTGGAGTGAAAGTATATCCAGTAGAAGATCATACAATTGAAAAAGGAAAACACCAAAATCGGATTATTTTAGGATACGGTCATCTGAAAAATGAAGAAATAAATGAAGGCGTAATTAGATTGCATGAAGCCATATATAACTATTAAATTTAAAAGAAAGGAAATCCTAACAATAGGGTTTCCTCCATTCTTCAATTGAGGCCTTTTACAGTTATTTCAAATGTGTCTCCATCCATTTCTAACTTTACACGATTACCCAAGTTGAGAAATTCATCGCATGTAATCAATAATTTATTATTAGACCAACCATGAAATGTAACTGTGTCCATTTTAATTGGACTTTTTAATAGAATTTTATCATTTAATGTTGACTCTATTTTTTCAATATCATAATAATCCGCAATTATGAAGTCACCTGATGGTGTCACGGTTAAACATTGATATGGAGGTTGGGATTCATATGCAGTTACTTCTCCGCTATAACAGTCAACTTGAAATAAATAATCGGAAGTGAGAACCAGAATTTTGTTATGCTTGTTTGATAGTGCAACAGCCCTTGGTGAACCTCTAAACTCCCCACACCATTCATGAAAATCTTCTTCTTCAAACTTTATCCAAGTCCAATTTTGAGAATTCCAAGAACTTGCTATGTCATAAATTTTTTCTTTGTACTGTCCTGAATAAGGCTGGTTGATTATTTCTGCTTTGATTATCACTTTTTTGTCCTCCAAAAAGAGTTTGTCTTATACATATTCGATAAATAATGATGGAGTACAGCTAACATTTCGGAAACTTTGTACGCTAAGCGAATGTCAACTTAAAAAAAGTCGAATTCCCGTATTCGAAGGGTTCGACCTTTTTTTGATTAGCTTGCTACACTACAGGAGGGTAGTTGGATAAGAAAAAATGTCATTCCTTATGAGCGACAGCTTCAAACGTAATTATTTGACTTGATGTAGTTGGATATTGTCCGTATTGATAGTCTGCTGATATGGTTATATCTTCAAATCCAATCTGTTCAAGAATCATTTTGAATTCTTCAATTCCATACCAACGAAGTGGAAAACGTTCCAATTCTGTTTGTATCCGTTCCCCATTCCCCCATTTTTCATAGCGATTATGAGATATTGTGTATTGGTTGATATAGTCAACTTCGACCACTTTATTTTCTAATGTGATAATATCGCCATTCTTAGATTCCCAAGTTCTTGTTGATACCTTGCCAATAGATATATCCGTTTGTAAAAAAATATCTAAAATTAGCCTGCCTCCATTGGAGAGATGGTGGTAGAAATTTTTTAAGGCTTAAATCGAGTCCTCTCTTCTATGTAACAATAGGAATGTGCCAGTTGGCACGATAATAGCTTCATATTTTATGTCTAATGAAACTGACTCCATTTTTCCTTCAAATAATTTTGGTTTCAGTCCTCTTTGTTCGCAGTTGTTACGGCATATTTTTAACATTTCTTCTGAAACATCGAAGCCATCGACCTTCAAGCCTTTTTGTAAAAGTGGAATAAGAATACGGCCGGTTCCAACTCCTGGTTCAAGAATGTTGTCCTTGCAAGACGCTAATCTATCGCTATAAAATTCGACATCACCAAATGAAAGACCGATATATTTGTCTATATCATATAATTCTGAAGAAAGTTTATTATAGTAACCCAGCATATGCCTTTCCCCTTTTCTTTTTTAATCATCCTACCTATTAGTTTAAGCATATTTCTTTATCATAACTTTTCCATCATAACATATTTATCCAATTCATTCTCTCTAAAGGGTTCCGAAAATGGCATGTTAATGGGACTAAAAATAACGCTGTTAACAACAACTATTTTGTATGATTTGATAGAGCCAAAACTCACACCTAAAATCAGAGTAGTCTTTTTAATAGCCTAAATCGTTTTTGGTGAATAAAATAGCTATAGCTCCCCGAGGAATTATATACTTTAACAAGTTGCTAAACGATTTACTCACCTTGATCGTTTCCCCTGATAACTGTTCTTCTGTGGATTATATCAACATCCATCTTTAACAGAGGCAAAAGAAAAAGTAACGATAGATTGTTAGCCTATTTTGCCTGCCCTTCTCTACGCGGGCCCTTTTTAGGAAACACAAAATCATCCACCCGGGACTGCATATCCCGGGTGGATGATTGGATTACTGAATATATCGGCGGGCCCCCGCATACTCTTCGCCATAGCCCGATGTTTCAATCGGATCAATGCGCACATGAGTCGAGCTGTTAGGAGAGTGAATCATCTTGCCATCTCCAATATAGACAGCAACGTGGTGAACTTTGCCTTTTCCTTGATCATAGGCGAAAAACAAAAGGTCTCCGGCCTGTAGATTTTCTCTTTCAACAGGTATTCCATGTGTGGCCTGTACAGAAGAATCCCGCGGGATCACTATTCCATTTGCATGATAAAGCGTGTAGGTGAACCCCGAGCAGTCAAAGCCAAAACCGGACATGCCTGCCCACAGATAGGGAAGGCCGAGAAACTTTTTGCCGGTATTGACAATATCCTGTCCAGTCGGAGCTGGGATATCCATCTCGTTTTTGTAAATGGCCACATCGCTCTTTTTTAGCCATTTGGCACCATCGCCAGGTGTCGCAACGAGCACTTCATGTTTGAATTCTTTTATAACTGGAAGGCGAGTGTTAAAGCTGATCTCCATAAACGCATGATTGCCCTTTTTGTTTTCATACAGCCAAGCTGTTGGAGACGTGACAAGTGCAAACGGTCGATTCAATTTGTTTTCAAAGCTTTTCCCTTTTACAAGCTGGGTTTTCGGCATCCAGCCCGGGTAGCCTTGTTCATTTCTTGGTGTTGGTTGATTATGAACGACCACTTTAACCCATTCCCCTTTTTGCTCAAGTACCGTTACTTTTGATCCGTATAAGGCTTGTGTTTCTAGTTTCCCGACAAGGCCGAGTTTTTCTTCGTAAGTCATGCTGGTGGTCCATTTTCTTAGATCAACCGGATTAGTGGAGGAAGGCTTGTCCACCTCTCGTAAAAGGTTTGGAGCCGTCCACAAAGTCGCCGCTGATACATCAACATAATAAGTATCTGTCTCTTTCCCTTTTGCTTCTGCTGAATTGATTGACAAAAGCAATAATGTTCCAAGAGCTAACACAATGGCATACCACTTTTTTAACATAATGAATGTTCATCCTTTCTTTTATTTATTTAAAAGGAAAGGTTTTCTTTCCTTTTTATCCCCAGTCCTGGAGCATTTCCGAGCTTGATCAGATCTTTCTCGTAAGAAATGCCTTCGAAGTTCTCTTGCTTGATCCAGAGCGGTGCATCCAGGTCAATTTTCGTTATATTCGGGTGGGCTACGGCCAGATGGATGGCGGCTGAAACACTGACGATTGATTCCATCATGCTGCCAATCATGCATTCTACTTCTGCTGCTTCCGCCATATCAGCGATTTGTACTGCCCGACGAATCCCCCCTGTTTTCATTAATTTAATATTTAAATAGTCCACTGCCTGCTCGGATAATAGTTTCATAGCATCAACCGGTGAAAAGAGGCTTTCATCTGCCATGATAGATGTGTGAACGTTATTTTTTATTTCTTTTAGACCGGCAATGTTGTAGGCTTTTACCGGTTGTTCGACCAGTTCAATATTAAGTTGTCGATCTTCAAGTTCTCTGATAGTTCGGATCGCCTCGCTGACCGACCATCCCTGGTTCGCGTCCACACGGATAGCGATTTTACTGCCGACCGCCTGGCGGATGGCACTGATTCTTTCCACATCCTGCTCCCAGTCTTTTCCCGCTTTAATTTTTAAAATGGAAAAGCCATCTTTGATAATTCTCAACGCATCATTGACCATCTCAGCTTCACCGGCAATGCTGACGGTCATATCATTGTGCAGCTGATTCGTCTCGCCGCCGAGCAGTTCGTATAGAGGAATATTCCAGTAACGGCAAGCTGCATCATATACAGCGATTTCAACAGCTGCCTTTGCACTCGTATTCCCGGCACATGATTGCTGAATGATTTTTGAAAGCCTATTAAGGCAGGTGATTCTCTGGCCAATCAACTGAGGAGCGATTATCTGTTCAATGACACTTGAGATTCCTTCTGTTGAGTCTCCCGTAATAGCAACTGTTGGCGCAGCCGCTCCTACTCCTATCAGGCCATTTTCCAATTGAATTGTGACAAAGATATTGTCAATTTCTGTTGCTGTGCGTAAAGCTGTCTTAAAAGGTTTGACCAATGAAAGTTTTTCTACAGAAACAGCTAGTTTGCTAATATACATGATGACATCCTTTCCTTACAGTGCAGATAAAATATAAGAAGTGAAAATTCCATAATATGTGCCAAGCAAACTACCGAGCACGGCCATTAAAATACCTACCGGGATCAGTGTCCTGTTAAAGGAACCGGCTAAGATTGGTGCCGAAGCGACACCACCAATGTTGGCAAGTGAAGCGACTCCCATTGTAAATAGATCTAACTTAAAGACTTTCGCCAGAATAACCATAATTACACCATGGAAGAACATAATCATGAAACCGGAGATAATGTAAACTGGCGCCTGGAACAATTGCGAAAAGTCGGCATGGGAGGCAATCAACCCGATGACAATGTAGAGCATTACTTTCGAAATTTCCATAGAGCCCGGCAGTTTGCCTACCTTCGTCATTGCCAATATAAGGCCAACAGCAGAGGCGATAATGATTGTCCACGTAGTTGCATTGACAGCAGCCCCGAGTTCAGGAAGGCTGTCTCCTATTTTCGTTGCAGCTGCGGAGACGAATAAGGCGAGTGCCAGAAAGCCAATTAACTCTACAAAGCCGATCGGCTGTTTGTCGCCGTTATCTTCCGCTTCCAGCTGGGCTGTAATTTCATCAATATAAGAAGTGTCCGCTTTCGTCCACTTGTTGAACTTTAAGGCAAACGGCACAAGCCAGAATAAGAACATAACCCAAACGGAATAATTGACGGTATCCATGATCAGGGCGTACCCAAAAATATTTTCCGGAACATCTAAAATTCCTTGAAGAATGACCATATTGGCTGATCCGCCTGTCCAGCTCGCACTGAGTGCAGAAAATGCCTTCCATGTTCCTTCGGCATAAAATCCTTGAAGAAGCACATAAGTGATGGTAAATCCAGCGATAATACTGAGCGATGCAGCGAAAAATGTCAGCAGCATTTTTGGTCCTAGGCGGATAATTTTTCTTAAATCACAGTGAAGCAGCATGAGCATAAGCATCGCTGGCAACAGCAAACCGCGCACGGTCCCGTAAGCGGTTTCAACGGACTCACTAGCAGAGAAGAAACCAAAAGTTTTCATTAAAGCAGCTCCAATATAAATGAGAACAATGCCGGGCACATACTTAAAGAACTTCCCACCAATCGTTTTTTCTGCAATGGCAATGACAGCCGTAAATGCCAGCAAAAAACAAACAAACATAACACCATCTTGAATCATCTATAATTCCTCCTTTAAAAAATAAAAAATCCAGCTGCCAAAGGAGAGTAGCCCCTTTAACAGCTGGATTTCAAATGCGTAAACAATTGAAGCAGCTAATTGCTAATAATTTGGTTATATTTAATATGGGCATTCTTAAATGCCACAATTAAAGCCTTCTGTGATGCGCCAAAATAACGGGATTCAATATCGGCAATAATATCCTCGAATTCCATCATGGATCGCCCGCTAAAAATGGATTGAACAAATTTAGATGTTAATGAAATGGTTGAAGAGCACTCAGCTTCTAATATTTTATGATTGCTCCGATCGATGACGAGTCCGATAAAATAGGAATTAAACTGCTGCATAATCGGATTGTTAGAAGCCGTTTTACTATCTCCAATTACATAGATTGTATCTTTATGAAACACGAGTGATCCTCCTGCCATTCGGATATTACGCGGGGCATCCACATGTTTTGCATGCAAATGTTCGCCGTAATAAGCATGGTACATTCATCTTAATATATCCGCCCGCTATTTGCAATATTAAAAATATTTTGTTTCAAAGACAATAGTTAGGCTCCTTCTTTTGTAAACAGCTTTTTTTCTTTCCATTTTCCAAAGTGAAAATAGGCGAAGGCAAAAAGGCTGCTAATGATAAAGCTTGTCCCCATGCCAAAAGCAATGCCGCGTTCTCCTATCCAGTTTGCAAACCATTCCGTCAGTGGATATCTCAACACCCAAAAAGAAATGAAGTTCAATACCAACACTTGAAACATGGCCCCTGCTCCCCGCACGATGCCATTTAATACAAAATTCAAGCCGAGGAAAGGATAGAAAAACGCCACCATTTTTACATATTCACTTCCGAACGCTACCGCTTGCTTGTCGGTAATAAACAGGCGGATGCTCCAATCAGCAAATAAGAAGATAAATAGAGCGGCCAACAGCATAATAGCTAAATTTAACAAAGCGGCATAGAGAGCAGTTTGGTTTACCCGCTTCCACTGCTGGACGGCGATATTTTGACCAGCCATACTGTTGACTGCTGTACTGAGAGCCTGGGCCGGTAAGATTAACAGGCTGTCCAATCGCTGAGCAGCACCGAAACCAGCAACGGCATATCCACCAAATGAAGCAACCACACTCATAATAGCGGCCATCCCTGCAGAAATAACCGTCATTTGCAACCCAGCTGGAATCCCCTGTTTTAAGATCAGAGTTACTTCTTTTTTGGCAGGGATCGAAGGAATGGTGAACGGAATCAATTTAAACCGAATGCTAACTACTAGACCATACAAAAAAGCGGCACCTTGAGCGAAAATGGTGGCATAGGCGGCACCGTCAATGCCCATGTCTAATACACGGATAAATAATGGATCAAGAACAGCGTTTAATATAACCGCCATGGAAACAAAGCGGATAGGCGTCTTGCTGTTTCCGAGCGCCCGAAAAACCGTGCCAATAAAGTTGTAACCGAATAAAAAAAGAATGCCAATAAAGTTTATTTGTAAGTAACTGACCGCTTCAGGAACCATGGCGGATGGCGTATCCAGCAATCGTAAAATATCTTCTGCCAAAAAAAAGCCAGCTATACCTAGGCTAATGGACAAAAAAGTTAAAAGGACGATAAAAGCATTTACGTATCTTTTTAAATGCTCAGTGTCATCTTTGCCTTTTAACTGCGACAGAATGGTCAAGGTGGCATTGTTAATGCCAATGATAAAAGATAACACTGTAAAGATGACGGTGCTGGAAACAGCTACTGCCCCTAGTGCATTCGCACCGAGTAAATTTCCTACCCACAAGCTATCAATGAATTGATAAGACACCTGTAAAAGGTTGGTCAGCAAAATTGGCAGAGAAAAGGTAAGCAGCTGCCTACAGATGTTCCCTGTCGTGAAATCATGCTGTTTCATTCTTGTACTCCTTTTTGTTCTATCATAACGAAAAACAATGGAAGATGTGCTGAAAATGCTTC
The DNA here is from genome assembly GCF_045370945.1 of Pseudobacillus sp. 179-B 2D1 NHS. Taxonomy (NCBI): domain Bacteria; kingdom Bacillati; phylum Bacillota; class Bacilli; order Caryophanales; family Bacillaceae; genus Pseudobacillus; species Pseudobacillus sp. 179-B 2D1 NHS. The sequence goes on along the minus strand of NZ_JBIQDP010000001.1, from coordinate 323,130 downwards.
CAAAAGAGAAAGCAAGATGTTTGGCAGCTGAAAAAACACCGTCTGGTTTAGACGGTGTCGTATGATGACTAATGATTATTTGGGCCTATCTGTATTATACAATTTTAATGAGGTCCGAGGTGCCTGTGCGCATCTCCCCTGTTTTATTCAGTTCAATCGCCTGTCCTTCTTCGAGGTTAGTAAAAATAACCGGCGTTACAGCTGAAGGAGCATGTTCATGAATATAATCTAAATCGACTTTCAAGAGAGGTTCCCCTCGTCGGATTCGATCCCCATCTTTTTTAAGCGCTTCAAACCCCTCTCCTTTTAAATGAACTGTATCAAGGCCGACGTGGATCAATACTTCATGCCCTTCGTCTGAACGAAGACCAATGGCATGCTTGGTAGGGAAAATAGTAACAATTTCTCCGTTAAACGGAGCTTCCACTACGTCTCCTGTTGGCTCTATCGCAAATCCATCCCCCATTAATTTATTAGAAAATACTTCATCAGGCACTTCTGAAAGCGGCATTACACGGCCGGCAATCGGCAAAGAAAAATCGGTCAGTGATCCAGGATGGTTCACTGAAGTCATTGTATTTTCCGTTGAAGGAGCAGAAGGTTGTTGTCCGGACATGATATTTTTCATATCTTCATATACAAATTGCACATTTGTACCGACGATGACTTGCACGCCTGTTTTTCCAAGCTTCATTACACCACGAGCTCCATTTGCTTTTAAAGCTTGATCTTTCACTTTTTCGCTATCGGCTACTGTCAGGCGAAGACGAGTAGCACAATGATCAAGAGACGTGATGTTGTCCTTTCCGCCTAGATTTTCGATGAAAGCAGCCGCCATGTGTCCAGTTGTTCCGTCACCTTGAACAGCTAGTCCTTCTTTTTCTGAATCAGCGGTTTCTTTTTCTCTTCCTGGTGTTTCAATATCGAGCTTTTTAATTAATGTGTAAAAAATAACAAAATACAAAACAGCATATACAATCCCTATTGGTATAAGGAAAAGCGGTTTTTGAGCGATACCAAAGTTTAAAAAGTAGTCAATTGCTCCCGCGGAAAAACCGAAGCCATGATGAATGCCGAGCATCACACTGATTGCCATGGACAAACCAGTTAATAAAGCATGGACGACATACAGAAGCGGCGAGAGAAACATAAATAGAAATTCAATCGGTTCTGTAATACCAGTTAAGAAGGAAGTTAAAGCTAAGCCGCCGAGCATGCCGGCTACTGCTTTTCGCTTTTCTTTCTTAGCAGCAGCAATCATCGCCGCCGCTGCTGCAGGAAGCCCGAACATCATAATAGGGAAAAATCCAGTCATAAAGGCACCCGCTGTCGGATCACCGGCAAAGAAGCGCTTTAAGTCTCCATTTGCCCCATTGAACTCACCAAACACAAACCAAACAAGACTATTTAAGACATGGTGAAGCCCTACTGGCAATAGCAGGCGATTTAAGAAACCAAAAATACCGGCTCCAAGAGCACCAGCGCCTGTAATCCATTCTCCTACATTATTAATGCCTTCCTGAATTGGGGGCCAAATCACACCGAAAATACCGGCAAGAATGATCATCGCAAAAGAAGTAACGATAGGCACAAAGCGCTTGCCTCCAAAGAAACCGAGCCACTCTGGGAGCTTTATACCGGAAAATCGGTTATATAAAAGCCCGGCCGTAATCCCCGAAATAATTCCGCCAAGCACATCCATATTAATGTCTTTATTAATAGCCTCTGTCCCATTCGACAAGACGAAATAACCAACAGCCCCAGCTAGCGCAGCGGCCCCGCTTCCGTCTTTCGAAAGGCCAATCGCAATGCCGATCGCGAACAAAATGGCTAAGTTAGCAAATACTGCATCACCAGCGGCAGCGACGAATGGAATTCCTAGTAAGTCATCTTGGCCAAGCCGCAGCATTAATGCTGCGGCTGGCATAACAGCGATCGGCAGCATTAACGATTTGCCTAGTTTTTGTAAAAAATTCAGCATATATTCATATCTCCTTTTAAAATGAATGAAAACGCTTTTGTTGGGAAAACTGTATCACAAAACATTTATAGTTGTCTATACCAATTTTGCGGTTTATCATGATATTAGAATGTGCTTTTTTTCATTCTTTATGACCAATTTAGACAAAATTATGGTGAACAGGTACATTAATAATGAACTTCTTTATAGAAAAGGATGACGTACATGAGCGATTATATTTTAACGGGGGCGACAATTTTTGCAGAGAACGAGACTATCTCTGATGGCTTTATCCGTGTAACTAACGGAAAAATTGCTTCATTTGGCCGCTGCAATGATGGCGAACAATCCCCAGAAATGCCAGTCATTCAGCTTCCAAAAGATAGCCTGATCATTCCAGGGGCGGTCGATATTCATATTCATGGAGCTGGAGGAGCCGACGCGATGGATGCCACGGAACAATGCTTGCAAACGATATCGTCAGAATTGCCAAAGGAAGGCACCACCTCCTTTTTGGCAACAACCATGACCCAATCACAGGATGCTATTCAAAAGGCCATACAAAATGCAGGAACATTTCGACCTGACCGTCCAGGCTATTCAGAGATGGTTGGCATTCACCTGGAAGGGCCTTTTATTTCAAAAAAACATCCCGGCGCCCAGCCAAAAGAAGCGATTATGCTTCCTGACGCCTCCTTGTTTGATCAATGGCAACAGATGGCAAACGGCCGGATTCGGCTGGTAACAATGGCTCCGGAGGAACCTGGTGCTATCAGCTTTGTTCAATCCCTTGTACATTCCGGCATCACCGTATCTGCCGGACATACAGATGCGACATATGAACAGCTGCTTGAAGCTGAGTGTGCTGGTGTTAAGCACGTTACCCATTTATATAATGGCATGCGAGGCATGCATCATAGAGAGCCTGGAACAGCTGGCGGGGCTTTGCTCATCGATAGCTTGTTTATAGAAATGATCGTCGATGGCATTCATATTCATCCCGAAATGGTCCGGCTTGCTTTTCGCCAGAAAACCGCTGACAAAACTGTGCTGATTACCGATGCTATGCGGGCAAAGGGGCTGAAAGACGGGCAATATGAGCTTGGCGGCCAGCCTGTCGCTGTCGAGGGAGGAAAAGCTACTTTAGCCGATGGTACGCTAGCGGGAAGTACGCTAACGATGAATCAGGCGATCAAGAATATGATGAGCTATACTGGCTGCTCGATCCGCGATATTATAAAAATGACAGCCGAAAATCCCGCCCGCCAAATTGGAATATTTGATCGTAAGGGCAGTATTGCTTTGGGGAAAGATGCGGATCTAGTCGTATATAATAAAGATTTAGATATCCAGTGGACCATTTGCCGCGGTGAAACGGCTTTTTTACAGGAGGATTTTTTATGATTAATAAGCAGTCCCCCTTGCCTATTTATTTTCAAATTGAAACGATGATCCGCCAGCAGATCGAACGTGGCGAGCTAAAACCGGGAGAGGCTCTTCCTTCTGAGAGAATCTATGCGGAAGAATTCGGCATTAGCCGCATGACTGTCCGACAAGCTATTACGAATCTTGTCATAGCAGGTCTTCTATACAGAGAGAAAGGGCGTGGCACATTTGTCGCTGAGAATAAAATGGAGCAGCATCTCTCTGGCCTGACAAGCTTCACAGAGGATATGAAAAAGCGCGGCCTTACGCCAGGAAGCCGATTGCTTACATTTCAAATAGCGCCGGCCCCAAAGAAAATTGCTGGCCGTTTGCAAATTAAAGAAGGCGCGCCTATATACGAGGTTACCCGTCTTCGCTTGGCAGATGATGTGCCGATGGCTTTAGAGACACTGTTTGTTTCCACAGATCTCGTTAAGGATCTGAATGAAGAGATTGTCATCAGCTCTTTGTACGAATATGTGGAGGGAAAGTTGAACTTAAAGATCGGTCATGCCCTTCAATCGATAGAAGCGATTTCTCCTGGTGAAAAAGAGCGGGAATATTTGCAGGTTTCAAAAGATGTGCCTGTTATGCTGATGGCTCGGCACACTTTTCTGGAAGACGGCCGTCCATTAGAATATGTACAATCATCTTATCGGGCAGACCGGTATAAATTTATGATTGAAATTAAACGATAAGAGGATGAGTGCAATGTTTCTTGCTTATATGGAAAAAGTAGCGCATTTGTTACAGGAGACTGCCCAAAAACAAGCAGACAGTGCTCAGCAAGCTGCTCACACGATTGCCTCCTCTATAAAAAATGGCGGGATCATTCATGTGTTCGGCTGTGGTCATTCACATATGCTTGCTGAAGAACTCTTCTATCGGGCCGGCGGACTTGCTTGCATCAATCCAATTTTTATCGAAGAGTTAATGCTTCATAAGGATGCCGTCCGTTCTTCTTCGTTAGAACAGGAGCAGAACTTCGCCTTCTCATTTATGAAGGATATTCCGATCCAGCAAGGCGATGTTTTCATTGCTGTGTCTACGTCGGGCATCAACCCCGTTCCAATTGATGCACTGCTTTATGCTAAGAAAAAAGGAGCTGAAACACTGGCACTGACATCGCTTGCTTACTCTGAGCAGGCGTCTTCCAGGCATAAAGAAGGCATCAAGTTGTTTGAGGTGGCCGACCTGGTCATTGATAATGGTGCTCCTTATGGAGATGCGATTCTTGCGCATCCGCATGCCGATGCAGAGTTTGCCCCTGTTTCAACTGTCATGGGAGCCGCATTATTAAATGGGATTATGGCTGAAGTTATTTCTATACTTGCTGACAATAACTATAAGCCACCTATTTTTAAAAGCAGCAATGCCGGAGACTCAAAAGAGCATAACCACTCTTTAATTCAACGCTATTCACCGGTTATAAAACTATTCGAAAATTAAATCAGGCTGTTCTGAAAATATGTCTGTTTTCAGAACAGCCTGATTTAGTATTCAGAAAAGTCCAATTTGCAGCTCGTGAATCAGTTTTTTGTAGTGGGCGGCTTCCGATTTTCCGGCAAGCGCCGCCAACCTTCCTGCTACCTGCTCTTTTATTTGCTCTTCTATGTCCTTTCTCGCCTGTTCTAAAAGCTTGCCATAGAACGGGAGAAAGCTTGCTTTCATATGCTCCTCTTCCTCACGGATATACTGGTGAACAGGCGGGATAAGTGTTTTCTCGATTTCATCCCTGATTTGTTTGTTTCCATCTTCTGCAAAAAATTGCAGAGGCGTTTTGTATTCCTTAAACAGAGAAGTAAATAAGCCTGAATGTATTTCTTGAAGACCGGGTTCAAAAAATAAATCCGGCGCTTTTTCTACAATTGTTTCCTTCAAGTCAACCGATGGCAGCAGCTGTTTCATTTCCTTCTCAAGCGATCGATAAAGCTCATCCATCCTTTTTTGCATAAAGATTTGGAATCGAAAAGCAGCAGTCCTCATTTCTTGCGTCATCTCCCCGGCAACAAATCGAATGATTTCATTCGTCATTCGGTGCAACGCGGTGAACGTGTCATCAAAAGCATCAAAAGCCGCTGGACTAAAGATCAGCTTAAATTCATCATTATAGCGATAGAAGAGGCGCTGTCTTGCATAAAACAGCAGCTCTTTAATTTCTTGTTGAAAAGCCTCCTGCTCGGCTGTAAACGACCGATTCTTTAAGTAAAGAAGTGCTTCCGTCAATTGTTGGGAAAGTCGCTGGCGATAATTTTGTTGTTCTGTTTCGTCTGCTTCAGCGAGCCGAAGCCGCCGTTTCAACTCGATCACGGCCTCGTCGGCATCCAACTCTGCCTGATGCAGTACGGCAACGGCCAGTGCCTGCTTTGTAAAAGGGTAAAAATAATGCTCGAACAAAGAGAAACCCGATAATTCCAGTGCCTGCTCAACCGGCATATACTCATTTTCCGATAAATTCAAAAGAGCTTCATACTGTTTTTTATCTTCTGCCGTTAAAGAGTGAGCGGCCCCTCTTTTGGACAGCAATGCCAAATGACTTGACACTGGGAAGATGCGCGCTTGCCGAATTCCATTCTTTTCTAAATTTCGTTCTACATGGTGAAGCACATCGAATAAGTCGCTTTTCGTTGCAGCAAGATCAGCAGCATTAACGATAAAAAACATTTTATCTTTCTCGATAAAATTCTTCATTTGGCCGAGTTGTGTTAAGAAAGCCTGATCTGCTCGCGAGAAAGCATGATTATAATAGGTAACAAATACGATAGAGTCTGCACTCGTTATATAATTAAAAGCCATTTCTGTATGCCGGGCATTCATGGAACCCGCGCCAGGTGTATCGACAAGAACCATCCCCTGCTCTGTTAGCGGAGAGGAATAGTAAAGAATAATACGTTCAACAAAACAGGCCTTTTCCTCCATGCTGACAAATTCAATGTAGCTCTCTGCCGTTCTGTGTGCTGTCTGTCCGAGATACTGTTTCATTTCTTTATAGCCCGCGAGAGCGGCACGCAGAAAGGCAAACTGTTCAAGTGGCAAAGCGGTAAGCGGGCTGAACCACTCGTCCTCTTCTTCCCCCTCTCCATTCCCCTCCTTTCCCGGCGCCAGCTTCTTTTCTACCAGCTCATCATGCTTCTGTAAAAGCAACTGTAGACTTTCTATGCTGCCAACCGTTTTTCCGCTTAGCTCTAGCGCCTGATTTATATCTTTAAGCAGCTGGTCTTCTGTTTTAAACAACAGTATAACTGTTCCGTGGGAATGCTCGGCATCAGGCATACGAATTTCATTGATCGCCGCTGTCGTCGGATTGGGGGACACTGGCAAAACCCGCTCACCTAACAAAGCGTTCGCAAATGATGACTTGCCAGCACTAAACGCGCCAAATAAAGCAATAGTGTATTCATTTTTTTCCAAACGCTCAATTCGTTGATGAAGCTTTTCCATTCTCTGTTCCATGTAATTAGCCTGCGACAAAAGGTGGGCTTTTCTTTTTACCTCCTTAATCCGCTCGTCTAGATTAATAGAAACAAAAGCCGTTTCCTCAGATCGGCTGCTCCACTCTCTAGCGGCTTCACCAATAGAAACGAATGGCTTTCTTTTTTGACTGGCTAGTGGTTTTGTCTTTTTAAAAGCCTGAAAAGGTTTTTTCTCTACTTTTTCCTGGCCGCGTACAGCGAGGATAGAAAAGATGTTTTCATACAACTCTGTTTCGTTTGCTTTTAACTGTTCCCGCTTTTTCCAATCCTCCATTTTTTGATATATCTCTTTCTCTTCTTTAGCAAGCAGAACCCGCTTCTTGCGGTTATTTTCCTTTGCCTGTGCTTCCAGCGGTTCAACGAAAGCAGCAAATGCCTGGCGGTACAGGGTCTTCATTTCGGAAGTGACGTCCTTCGCATAGTTTAATACGTAATCATCTGTAAGCATTGCTCCACTTTTGACGAGCCTTACGAGCAAATCTGGAGAAAACTGGACTTCGCATTGGCGAACTCTCTCTCTGAGCTCATCATTTATTACATCAAATGAGGTTAGCAGCTTGATAACCTCTTCTTTAAAGGGGATGTCAATGTAAGACAGCCTATTCTCGTTTAGTGTTTGAAACAGCTGCTGCAAGCGCCATTCTTTTTCTTTTTTTGTTCGTTTGCGGGAAAAGAAGCCGCGCACCTGAAAGGAAAGTTCACGGGACTCTAAAAATTGGCGCACAAAAATGCGCGCATAATAATCTAAAAGCTTGGCATTGTTAAAAACAGTTGACAGCATTTGATCAAACAGCGGAATAAACAGATTGTCCCGCTCTCTTATCGCTTCTTTTCGCTCATTGAACTCTCGGCGTTCTTCTTGAAGCTGCTGAAAAGAAGCCGTACCTATAAGCCGCTCATCATATTCCTCAAGCTCGGTTCTTGTTTTTTTCCGCTGCTTGTGAAAAAAGCTCATGGCAACGACTAGTGCTTCCTGTAGTACATGAGCCGTGATTTGCTGTTGCCGGTCAGCGATTTTTCCCGACAAAAGAGCTTTCAATTCGCTCAGTTGGTTATAAGCATGGTCTGCCTCTTTTAACGAAGTGAAATAAAGGCCGTTATATGAAAGGCGATGCTCAGCAAATGATTGCTGAATACGGCTTAAAAATTCAGTAAGCGACAGTTCACTTGCTATGTGTTTATCGATTTGGTTAACGATTAAATAGTTTTCTTTTCCTCTCTCCGCAAGCTGGCGATTAAATTCAAAGTTTACAGGAGATTGCACATGATTATAGTCCATCATGTAAAAAACAAGGTCGGCCAAGTGAAGCTTGGACAAAGCACTTACCCGGTGAGCATCGTCTGTTGAGTCAATTCCAGGCGTATCAAAGATGGCAACTCCTTCAGGCAACTGGCCTGTACGATGGGATATTTCCACTTCTTCTACTATATTGCCGTTGACGCAATATGCTTGAATGTCACGGATATCGTAAGGGTAAGGGAACACTTTTATAGTCCCATCCTTAAACCAAACCTTCGCATACGGCTCTCCTTCTTTTACCTTGACAATATTGGCGCTTGTCGGAATCGGACTGGATGGCAGCAAGCTTTCTCCCATTAATTCATTGATCATGGAAGACTTTCCGGCTGAAAAGTGGCCATAAAAGGCGATGATATACTCCATGTTTTCCAGTTTTTCGATCAGTTCGGCACATATATAGGCACTTTGCTGGTCACCGTACTTTAAAAATAAAGCATGAAGCTGCTCTAGTTTTGGCAGAAGCAAGGCGCGGGTTGGTTTCTGGTTAGCGAGCCAGTTTTTTAATTTCTCGGTTAACATGCAGCATCCTCCTTTCTGCTTTCAGCGGTATTTTATTTACGCACTCCCCCTATGTAATCTCGGCTTCTTTGCCTATTTCTGGATAGGTTTCTTTTAAAAATGCTACGGATTGTTTGATTAATACTTTTAAAACATCAACATTAATATCGGCTAATTTATTAATATAGACGCATGCTTTCCCAGTAGTATGTTTTCCGAAGCTTTTTAACAGTTCCTCACGCTTTGTGTCACCCGGTGCAAAATACAAACTTATTTTAGCTTTTCGAGGTGAAAAGCCAACTAACGGTGCGTCTCCTTCATGGCCGGATTTATATTTATAATGATACGAACCGAATCCAATAATGCTCGGCCCCCACATTTTTGCTTCAAAACCCGTCGTTTCGGTAAAAATATCTAGTAATTTATACGCATCTTCCCGTTTTTTGGGGCTTTCAATAGCTTCAATAAACTCAATCACATTGTTATCCGTTTCCTTTGTTTTTAACTCATACATATAGAGTCACTCCTATATTTTTAACTTTTATACAGTCAAAGCGAGTATAACTGCGGAAGTGCAGGTCGCTTAGCTACACCAGCTGTAAATTAATCAACTAACGTAATCAGAAATATCGTCTCCAATTTCCAGTGCGCTACGATAAAGATTTCTCTATCAATCTTTATTACTCCTTTATTAAGCGCAAATTCTCAAGTTAACAGTCTATATGAGAAAGCAGGAAAGAATCAAACGTTCTCTACGCCCCGTTGTAAATGGCAACGTGACCGGCTTGGCATTTTAGCAGCCCTTAATAAAAAAATTTTCTGAACAGACTCGCAGCTCTTCTACAAATATAAGAATAAAAAGCGGGTTTCGGCAAATCTTCTCTCTGCACAAAAAAACAGGAGCTGAATTTAATGGATCAGCTCCTGTTTTATGTGTTTATTAGTAACTGGCCGAACTATTTTCAACAGGAATGGACTGTTTGTAAAAGCGCGGCGCTGTCTTTTTCAAAAATAGTAGTACAGCTGACGTAATTAACATTTCCGGAAGCAAATAAGAAAGGTTGTACAAGAAAGAATAAACGGCGACCGGTGTTCCTTCCGGTGCCGAACTGCCGAACCAGACGACGCCGGAAACGAAGTGGCAGATAAAACGAAACACAGTACCTAACAATAGACCGGCAAAAATACGGCCCGTTGTAACTGGTTTATGGAAAACAGCAAGGCCTCCGAGTCCGAGTACAGCATAAGCAAGAGGATAATCCAACACGAGCTGCACTGGATGCACAACGTATCCACCTGTCATTAAGCTGATCAGCCCAACCAATAGACCTGTAATAAAACCAGCCTGCCAGCCGCGGCGAAAGGCCATGACGAATATTGGCACCATGACGAGGGAGATAGAACCCCCGAATGCCCAAAGAGCGCCAAACTCGACATAGCTTAATATAAGCGATAATCCTGCCATGACAGCAATTTCGATCATCGTAACCAGTTTGTTTCTTTCCATAAAAAATCCCCCTTTTCTTATCCAAAGGGGTGTACGGATACAACGGATTCTTCCGCTTATGCGAATATTTCCTGTATCTGTCACACTTTCCCTACGCTGGTACTAACCAGATCAGGTTCTTAGAGTTGAGGATGGTTCCTCTCTCAGTCTAACGACACCCCTAGTGGACTTATTGCTCTTACTATAGCATAACTATAAGGAAAATGAAATACGGGGAATCATCTCCGGTGCTTTACAGTAGTAAAAGATGGCTAGATTTTTAGAGTGACTTTCATAGGAAATTATCCATCATCTCAGCGATTTCATAAAAACTGGACTCTGCCTCTCGGCTTAGTTGTGTTACTGTCTGTTCCACATGAAAGGATTCTTTCGACTAAACGATACAATCTTATAAGGGCCTATTCATATTCTCTTCCCTCTTTTGGATGTGCCTGACTCTTTTTATTTAAAGCGTATATCTTACTCTCTTATTTCATATACGTAAGTGAATATCAGGCGAAGCATCTTTTCATAAATACTTGTTTTAAAAATATATAAAATCAGGTGAGCCGATGAATCATATTGTTAAGAGCGGTGAAACATTGACGTCTATTGCAGCGGATTACCGCATTCCTGTTTCTCAATTGATTGCAGCCAATCCGGGGATCAATATTCATTCTATCTATCCCGGCCAGCAGCTGCGTATCCCGGGACTTCCTGATCCTTCTTCTCTTCCTTATTCAATTAGCGTTTCATTGTCACAGCGCAGGCTAACCTTATTTCGTCAGGGGAAAGTACAAAAAGTCTATCCGGTGGGGGTTGGTAAAATGCTGACTGAAACGCCAACTGGAGATTTTGTTATTATTAATAAAGCACCAAACCCAGGCGGCCCATTCGGAACGATGTGGATGAGTTTATCGAAGAAATCTTATGGCATTCATGGAACGAATAATCCTTCTTCTATCGGCAAGTTTGTCTCTAAAGGCTGCATTCGCATGTATAACCGTGATGTAGAAGAACTGGCTAGAACCATTCCAATCGGTACTCCAGTTCGCATTAGACCTTAAATCGCTGAAAATTCATCTGTTGCATGTTTGAAAACAAGCAAAGGGGGGCATAACGAAACAGTAAAGGAGGAATGACTGATGACAGAAGAAAATCACGCGATTCATAAAGACGGGGAACTGCAGCCGGATATGGTGGATGATACACTTGAACGGATAAGCCCCGAAAGAATGGACAGCATTCTTGAGAATTTCAATTCCTTTAAATCTTATTTGAAAAAAAGAATAGAACTCGCTGAAAAGATCGGTTTAAATGAAGAGCAACTGGCGATTGCTACAGAAAAAATTGCCGACTATCTGGCTGATCATGCCGAGCCGAAAAACAGAGAAGAGAAGCTTCTTCAAGAGCTTTGGAATGTCGGGACACAGGATGAGCGTCACCACCTAGCTCATATGCTTGTTAAATTTGTGGATCAAGAATAGAGTGGTTCTCTTTAGTGCAAACGAAGCACTATTTACGATAAAAGCCTGATATGGAGCAATCTTATATTTAACAGTCAATGAAAAAGCCTCTATGCATTCAGGGGCTTTTTCATTTGTTTCTGATCCTTCTTCTCCCTCCAAATCTTAGAAGAAAAGCGCTTTAATCAGGTTGGCATGTTGTCTCTTACTTTTGATATGGGGATGAGTTCTTCTCTTTCCACTCACTAGCTAACACTCCATAAATAACATGGCCTCCACAATGATTGTATAACCATTCGGCTTGTCGGATCGTCCCCTCTTCTACAAACCCTAACCGTTCAGGAAGGCTTCTGCTCTTTGTATTGTCAGGAGCAGCGATCAAAGAAACTTTTTCAAAAAGAATGTAATAAGGGCCTCTCCCTCGTGACAGCTTGGGTTTACTCGAATGAGCTTGAAACCCGTCTCCCTATTTAATGCTATATGAGCTGAGGCATAGAGAGTAATAAAAAAAGAGAAGCGAATCGCTTCTCTTTTAAGGTGTACCGGTCCTTTAGTTTTTCTTTGTCATCAAACTCTATCAGTTTTTGGAAAAATTTTTATTTTACTTCGGCATACTGTTCTACTTCAACTGTCCAGTTGAATGGATCTTGTTCCTTGCCGTTTTGAATACCGGTAATAGAGCTGTACAGCTTTTTAGCGATTGGACCAGTTACACCCTCGTTAATGACCATCTTCTCATTATTCCAGAATAATTCTCCGATTGGAGAAATAACCGCTGCTGTTCCTGTGCCAAAGGCTTCTTCTAACTGTCCAGCCTTATATGCTTCACGAATTTCTTCCATAGCAATGCGGCGTTCGGTTACTGTCAGTCCCCAAGATTTTAAAAGCTCGATGACAGAGTTTCTTGTGACACCTTCTAAAATACTGCCATTCAAAGCAGGTGTGATAATTTCTCCGTTGATTTTAAAGAAGACATTCATGCTGCCTACTTCTTCAATGTATTTCTTTTCTAAGCCATCTAACCACAAAACTTGAGTATATCCTTGACGTTCAGCCACTTCCTGCGCCTTTAAGCTGGAAGCATAGTTACCGGCTGTTTTCGCTTCTCCTGTCCCTCCGGCAACCGCACGAACATATTCGCTTTCAACCAGTATTTTTACCGGATGAATGCCTTCTTTGTAATAAGCACCAACCGGCGATAAAATAATGATAAATTTATAGTGGTTTGATGGCGCTACTCCAAGAAACGGCTCGGTAGAAATGATGAATGGGCGAACATAGAGAGACGTGCCTTCTGCACTCGGAATCCAGTCTCTTTCTACTGAGATTAATTGCTTTAACGCTTCCAAAGCAAAGTCTTCATCCACCGAAGGAATACAAAGACGCTCATTGGAGCGATTCAAGCGTTCAAAATTTTTCTTAGGACGGAATAATAGCACTCGATTGTCTTCAGTAAGATACGCCTTTAATCCTTCAAACACAGTCTGCCCATAATGAAAGACCATGCAGGCTGGATCTAATGAAAGTGGTTGGTAGGGAACAATACGTGGATCGTGCCAACCTTGCCCTTCCGTATAATCCATAATAAACATATGGTCCGTGAATATTTTTCCAAAGCCCAGTTCTTCTCCTTGTGGCTTTGGCTTTCTTTCAGGACTTAAGTTGAGTTGGATAGTATGTTCTTTCATTCGCACTGTCTCCTTGCTGTATATGAATTTGGTGAAAAGTAAAGGGATAAATAATTATATACGTACCATTTTACAATTTTTTAGAATCTTTTCACAATAGTTTAGTGCAAAATTATTGTAAAACATTTTCATTTTTTTGTCCAACCAGATTTTTCTATTTCAAAAGTCCTTCCTCTTTTAAAAATTCCTCCGCCACCTTTTCTGCTTCTTGATTCGCTACATTCACTTTATAATTCATCTCTCGCATCTGCTCATCGGTCACTTTTCCTGCCAGCTTATTTAGTGTCTGTTCAACCTCCGGATACTTTTTCAATGTTTCCTCTCTTAACAATGGGGCTCCTTGATATGGTGGAAATAGATGGAGGTCATCTTCTAACACTGTTAAATGGAACTGTTGCAGCTCACTATCTGTAGAATAAGCATCTATTAAATTAATATCTCCCGACTTGATAGCCTGGTAACGCAGCTTGGGCTCCATCGTTTTGACGAATGGAAAATGGAGATTGTATTTTTTTTGAATGCCACGGTAGCCATCTTCACGATCAGAAAACTCTAATGTAAACCCTGCCTTCATTTGTTTTTCCACTTTTTTTAAATCCGAGATTGTTTTTAAGCTCAATGTTTGTGCTGTTTGATCCGGCACGGCTAATGCGTAAGTGTTATTGTAAGCCATCGGGCGAAGCAGTACCATATCATACTTTTCAAGCAAACCGGTTTGCGCTTGTCGATACACCGCTTGCCGATCTGTGCTCTTTGCTTCCTCCTTTAAAAATTCAGAAAGAGCCGTTCCTGTAAATTCCGGGTAAATATCAATTTCTTTCGCACGCAGAGCATTAAAGACAAAAGATGTTTTCCCGAGCCCTGGTTTTAATTCCACTTGCAGATCGGTATCTTGTTCAATGAGCAGTTTGTACATATTCATTAATATTTCAGGTTCACTGCCCAATTTCCCAGCAATAACAAGCGTCTCCTGCTTGTTTTTCATGAGGGATGGGGCCAGCAGGAGTACACAAGCTGCCAGAACAGCTATCCCCGTCACCATCAGTGAGCGCTTAAATGAAGCTCTCTCTGCGGCCTTCAGCACAATATCAAAGAAGATAGCAAGCAACGCGGCTGGGACAGCTCCAAGAACGATCAAGGAGGCATTATTGCGGTCAATACCGAGCAGAATAATATCGCCAAGCCCCCCTGCTCCGATTAAAGCTGCCAATGTGGCCGTTCCGACAATTAACACCATGGCTGTCCGGATGCCTGCCATCATCACCGGCATAGCGAGTGGAAGCTCCACTTTGATTAACTGTTGATGGTTTTTCATTCCCATCGCTCTGGCGGCTTCAGAAAGTGAGGGATCAACCCCGGTAATCCCCGTGTATGTATTACGAAGAATGGGAAGCAGAGCATAAATAACCAGAGCGATAATGGCCGGCAGCCGACCGATTCCAAATATCGGGATCATTAATCCAAGCAAAGCGAGTGATGGAATGGTTTGAAGAACGGCAGTCATGCCGATAATACTTTCTGCGGCCTTTCTATGCCTCGTTAAATAAATGCCAAGGGGAATAGCGATCAGTACCGCGAAAAACAGGGAAATCAGAGAAAGTTGTACATGCTCAAGCAGCGAGTGCAGCATGTCCGCCTTGCGTTCATTAAAAACAGCGATAAAGTTATCCATGTGTCCGTCGCTCCTTCAGCCTGTCCGATAAATAAGCAAGGGCTGATTGTCTCGTAAGCACGCCAATAATTCTCCCGTCTTTTTCGACTTGGACCTGTTCGGCTTGCAGCAACAGGTCAATCGCTTCTTCTAACGGCAAGGTTGCCTGAATCGTCCGGATCCCTGGCTGTTTTACAAGAACGAGTTGTTTTTCAAGAGCCTGTTCAGCTGTGAGTGTTCCCAGTGTGAACGGGCGAGCTGTACCGATAAACTGTTCAATAAACTGATTGGCCGGATCGTTAAAGATCGCCTCCGGGGTGTCGATCTGAACAATTTCTCCCTCTTTCATTAAACAAATTCGATCTCCTAGCTTAAAGGCTTCCTGCATGTCATGGGTCACGAACACAATGGTTTTATGAATGCGTTTTTGCAACTCAACTATATCATCCTGCATTTTCTCCCTGCTGACTGGATCCAAAGCGCTGAATGGCTCGTCCATTAATAAGATGTCCGGATCGGCGGCTAAGGCGCGAGCCACACCTATTCGCTGCTGTTGGCCGCCCGATAATTCTGTTGGCTTTCGATCTCTATATGTATGGGGGTCCAGTCCTACCATGACTAAAAGCTCATCTATCCTCTTCTTTATTTGGGGCCGGCTCCATTTTTTTAATTCCGGTACCACAGCAATGTTCTCTTGGACTGTCATGTGTGGAAACAGAGCAATCTGCTGAAGAACATAACCGATGTTCCAACGGAGCTCATGAATATTATAATCATTTATATTTTTTCCGTTGATAGCAATTGTGCCCTCTGTCGCATCAATTAACCGGTTAATCATTTTCAAAGTCGTTGTTTTTCCGCAGCCGCTTGGGCCGGCCAGAATAAGAAACTCTCCTTTGCGTATGGATAAATCAATAGATTGAACAGCTATGGTCCCATCAGGGTATTTTTTTGAGACCTTTTCAAATTGAATCATATTCACTCCTCTTTTCTCTTTTTCCTAATTATTTCCCTAACTATTCATACTAACAAACTCTTCTTTTTCATCAAATGAAAAGGCCCGCTGCAAGCAATCAAGTAAGATGAATGTTCCGCATGATCAGGTAAGCAACTGTAAGAACAAAAAAGCCGACTTCCTTAAAGGGATCGACTTTTTTATTCTCAAATGGCCTTGCTCTTTTCTTATTTCCTGCGTTCTTTTATTTGCTGCAGAATTGTCTTCTTGAAGTCAGCCAACGAAACCATTTTCGATTGTTGCTCTCCATACTTTCTGACGTTTACTGTCTTCTCTTTCACTTCGTTGTCTCCTAGCACTAGAATGTATGGAGTTTTCTTTATCTGGGCTTCTCTTATTTTGTATCCGATTTTTTCCTCGCTTTTATCAGTTCTCGCTCTTATTCCTGATTGCTTTAATTCGGATTCAACTTTCAAGCAATGGTCGAGATGAACCGATGAAACAGGGATAATTTCGACTTGAGTCGGTGCAAGCCAAACAGGAAAAGCACCTGCAAAGTGTTCAATTAAAATGCCAAAGAAACGATCAATGGAGCCAAACACAGCACGGTGAATCACAACGGGACGGACCTTCTCGTTATGTTCATTAATATAGGTTAAACCAAATTTCTCTGGCATTTGGAAATCCAGCTGGATTGTGGCACATTGGTGGCTTCGCTTCAAGGCGTCTTTGATATGGAAATCAATTTTTGGTCCATAAAACGCTCCGTCCCCTTCATTTATCTCGTAATGAATCTCTAAGCTTTCGAGGACATTTTTCAATGCTCCCTCAGACATCTCCCAAAGGTCGTCAGTGCCGAGTGAATTCTTTGGACGAGTGGAAAGCTCCACTGAATACTCAAAACCAAACGTGCGATATACCTTGTTAATCAGAGAAAATACTTGCTTAATTTCACTCTCGATTTGATCCTCTCGCACGAAAATATGAGCATCATCCTGGCAAAACGTACGGACTCGGAACATTCCGTTTAAGGCACCACTATATTCATGTCGGTGGACTTGACCGAACTCAGCGAAACGAATGGGCAGATCTCGATAAGAGTATAGATTATTTTTAAAAATGAGCATGTGACCCGGACAATTCATTGGTTTCAGAGCAAATCTAGCATGATCCACTTCAGAAAAATACATATTTTCGTGATAATGATCCCAGTGACCGGATTGTTCCCACACCCGCTGATTCATCATAAATGGTGAGCGCACTTCGTCATAATCGGCACTCTTTTGCAGCTCCCGCAAAAATGCCTCTAGTTCATTCCTGACAATTTGGCCTTTCGGTAGATAAAACGGCATGCCGGGTGCTTCTTCAGAAAACATAAACAGTTCCAACTGTTTTCCTAATTTGCGATGGTCTCGCTTTTCTGCTTCTTCCAAGAAATTCAAATACTCCTCTACCTCTTTTTCTCTGTTAAATGCTACACCGTACACCCGTTGGAGAACGTCATTTTGACTATCGCCCCGCCAATAAGCTCCCGAGACACGAGTTAGTTTGAATGCCTTGATCAATCCTGTAGAAGGAAGATGCGGACCACGGCAAAGGTCAATAAACTCTCCTTGTTGGTAAAGAGTGATCTTCTCACCCTGTCCGATCTCCTTTAATATTTCTAACTTGAATGGTTCTTCTCTTTCTTTAAACAGCATTTCAGCTTCTTTGTAAGACACGTCGATTCGCTTGATTGGTAAATTCTCTTTTACAATGTTCTTCATCTCTCTTTCAATCGCAAACAAGTCCTTTGGAGTCAAGCTATGATTTAATTTCATATCATAGTAAAAACCATTTTCAATGACTGGCCCTATTCCTAATTTCACCTCTCCATAAAGTCTTTTCGTTGCCTGTGCCAATACATGAGCCGATGTATGCCGCAAAATAGACAATCCTTCTTTAGAGTGCAGTGTTAAAATAGAAAGCTCCACATCTTTTTGCAGATGATGACTTAGATCTACCAACTCCCCATCTGCCTTTGCTGCAACTGCATTTTTCCCCAGGGAGAGGCTGATGGAATTGGCTATAGTCTCCACTGTTGTGCCTTTCGCAAATTCCTTTATGTTTCCGTCTGAAAGTGTAACTTTGATTTTTTCCTTGCCTATCATCCTAAACACTCCTTTTAAAAATAAATAAAAAAACACACCCATCCCCCAACAAGGGACGAGTGTGCATTAACCCGTGGTTCCACCCAACTTCCCATAAGCTCAATAGATGGCTTATGGCTTTGGTGCTGTAACGTAGCATAGACGGCATTGGATACTTCAAGTTCCCCAATACAGCTCAAAGGCGG